>JAYUSX010000168.1:0-12007 GCA_043755475.1 Actinomycetota bacterium | reverse complement strand
TCCCGGCCGACGCCTGACCGCGCCTCGCTGCGGACATCGCAACGAGGCGCGACCAGAACGAGCTCAGCTACCAGTCCACTCGGGAGCGCGCTTTTCGGCGAACGCGCGCGGGCCTTCCTTGGCATCGTTCGACAGGAAGACCTTGCCCTGGAAGGTGCCCTGGATCTTCCAGAACTCCTCTTCGGTGCAGCCCTGCGTGGCCTTGATCAGCTGCTTCGACGCAGCCACGGCAAGCGGGGCGTTCTTCGCGACGCGCTCGGCGAGGGCCATCGCCACGTTCACGGCATCGCCCTTGTCGGCCAAGCGCGAGATGAGGCCGTACTCGAAGCCCTCCTCGGCGGTGATCGGGTCGGCGGTGATCGCCATCTCCATCGCCTTGCCGTAGCCCACCCGGCTCGGCAGGCGCAGCAGACCACCACCGGCGGCGAACAGGCCGACGTTCACCTCGGGGATGCCGAGCTTGGAACCTCGGGCCGCAACCAACAGGTCGCAGCTGAGAGCGAGCTCGAGGCCACCGGCGAGCGCGAAGCCCTCGATCGCGCCGATCAGGGGCTTCTCGGCACCGTTCTGGATGAACTGCATCATCGGACCGATGTCTTCGCCCCGCGAGAACGCCTTCAGGTCCATGCCGGCCGAGAATCCGCGGCCGTTGCCCGTGAGCACACCGGCGGTGAGGCTCGCATCACCGTTGAGGCGTTGTACGGCGTCCCACAGCCCATGGCTGAGCGCGCCATTGATGGCGTTCATCGCATCGGGGCGGTTGAGCGTGATCAGGAGCACGCGTCCGCGCTGTTCGGTCAACACCGCTGGTTCGGGTGCTGGTGTGGTGTCGTCGCTCATCGGTGCTCCATCTCTCGGGCCATCTCTGGGGTCATCTCTTGGGGTCATCTCTCGGGTCGTGTCTCGGGTCATGTTGCCGTCGGTCACGTTGCTGTCGGTCACTTGGGGGGCATGCGAATGCCGCCGTCGACACGGATGACCTCGGCGTTCATGTACGGGTTGGTGATCAGGTCGACCACCATGAACGCCAACTCCTCGGCCGAACCGAGACGCTTCGGGAACAGCACCGACTGGCCGAGGTGCGCCTTGAAGGCGTCGCTCTGCTCGCCCGATCCGTAGATCGGGGTGTCGATCAAGCCGGGAGCGATGGTGTTCACCCGAATGCCGACGGCCGCGAGGTCGCGAGCGATCGGGAGCGTCATGCCCACGATGCCGCCCTTCGACGCGGAGTACGCGGCCTGGCCGATCTGGCCGTCGAACGCGGCCACGGAGGCCATGTTGACGATCGCGCCACGTTGGCCGTCGGCGTCGAGCGGCTGGGTCTTGGCCATGGCCGCAGCGGAGAGGCGGAGCATGTTGAACGAGCCGAGCAGGTTGATTCGGATGACGAAGTCGAACGACGACTGCTCCATCGGCTCGTTGTTGCGGTCGATCGTGCGCCCCGGGCGGCCGAGGCCGGCGGAGTTCACGAGGGCTCGCAACGGGCCCATCTCCGCTGCGGCGGCGACCGCAGCCTTGCCGTCGTCTTCGCTCGAGACGTCGCATTTCACGAAGAGGCCGCCGATCTCCTTCGCGACCTCCGTGCCCTTGTCCTGCTGGAGATCGGCGATCACGACGCGGGCGCCGAGCGCAGCGAGCTGCCTGGCGGCGGCTTCGCCGATGCCGGAGGCGCCGCCCGTGACGATGGCCGACGCGCCGGTGAGGTTGAGACGAGGCATGGGTATCAGCTGTTCCCTTCGACGATGCGCTCGATGATGGTGGCGTTGGCCATGCCGCCGCCCTCGCACATCACCTGCAGGCCATAGCGGCCACCGGTGCGCTCGAGCTCGTTGAGCAGCGTCGCCATCAGCTTCGTGCCCGAGCCCCCGAGGGGATGGCCGAGGGCGATCGCTCCGCCGTTCACGTTCACCTTCGACATGTCGGCGTCGAACTCCTTCTGCCATGCGAGCACCACCGAGGCGAACGCTTCGTTGATCTCGACGAGGTCGATGTCGGCCATGGTGAGGCCGCTCTTCTCGAGGATCTTCCGCGTGGCGGGGATGGGGCCCTTCAGCATCGTGACCGGGTCGGTGCCGGCCACGGCGAAGCTGTGGAAACGAGCGCGGGGCGTGAGGCCGAGCTCTTTGGCCTTGGTCGCACTCATGATCAAGACCGCAGAGGCGCCATCGGAGATCTGCGACGAGTTGCCCGCAGTGATCTTGCCGTCGGGCTTGAACGCCGGCTTGAGGTTCGCCAAGGTCTCGGCGGTGGTGCCCTCGCGAATGCCTTCGTCGGTGGTCAACATCTGCGTGGTGCCATCGAGGTCGTACGGCACGGGGATGATCTCTCTTTCGAACCGACCCTCAGCGGTCGCCTGCGCAGCGCGCTGCTGGCTGAGCGCACCGAACGCGTCGAGTTCTTCGCGGCTGAGGCCGTACTCGTCGGCGATCATGTCGGCGCCGATGCCCTGCGGGGGCAGGCCGGTCTCGGCATAGCGGTCCATCTGCTGCTTCGGGAACGGGAAACCCATGTCCTTCACGATCGACGAACCCATCGGGGTGCGGGTCATGACCTCGACGCCCGCAGCGATGACGATGTCGTAGGCGCCGGCCATCACGCCTTGCGCGCCGAAGTGCATCGACTGCTGGCTCGAACCACACTGACGGTCGACGGTGGTGGCGGGCACGCTCTCGGGCCAGCCCGCGGCCAACACGGCGTTGCGGCCGATGTTGAGCGACTGCTCACCCACCTGCATCACGCACCCCATGATCACGTCGTCGACCATCACGGGGTCGAGACCGTTGCGCTCTTCGATCGCCTTCAGCACGTGGGCCGCGAGCGCTGCCGGGTGCCAATCCTTGAGCTTGCCGTTGCGCTTGCCGCCGGGTGTGCGGACGGCGTCGATGATGACTGCATCTTCCATGGTGGGTTGTCTCCTGTGTCGGAACTTCGTTGATCCGTTGGTGGGTAGGTCGGTGGGTAGATCGGTCGGGTAGATCGGTCGGGTAGGTCGGTGGGTAGATCGAGCGATCCACGAGTCAGGCGAGAGGGCCCATCGCTCGGCGGAGGTTGGCCTGCAGCTGCTGGGTGACCGCGGCCAGTGCGTGTCGATCCTCGCGGGAGATGCCGGTGCGCAACTCGGTGCGCAAGGTCTCGTCGATCGCCGTGATGCGGCCGATGAGCGCGCCGCCTGCAGCCGTGAGATGGATCTGCCACACTCGCCGATCGTCCGAGTCGGGTTGGCGTGACACGAGGCCTCGCTCCTGCAGGCGATCGAGCGTCGACCCGGTTGCGGCGCGACCCTGGCCGAGGTGATCGGCGATCTTGGTCTGGGTGACCGGGCCGAAGTCGGCGACGTACATCAGGATGCTCGCCTGGGTGAGGTTGAGGTCGACGGACGCAAAGCGAAGGTCGTACGCCTCACGGATGAGGCGCGCCGTGGCCATCAGCGTGGTCTCGACCCGCAGCCACGGGGGAGCATCGAGCTCATGTGTACCTCTGCCAGACGACCCTGACTGCATGGTGCCATACAATATGGCACAGGCAGTTCGATGGTCGAATCCGAGGAGCAGGCGCGAGGTGTCGTGGATCGATCAGCGACGGTGGTCGACGACGAGTTGATCACGCCCGGCTTGTTTGGCCTGGTACATCAACAGGTCGGAGCGGCGGAGGAACTCGTCGACGCTCTCATCGGCCGTCGCCCATGCCAGACCGATCGATGCGGTGACCGTGATGATGTCGCCTTCGGGCATCCGTCGAGGGAAGTTCAGCTGGCGGATCAGTCGGTCGGCGATCGAGCGCATCTCCATGTCTCCCACGTCGGAGACGATGATCGCGAACTCGTCTCCGCCCAGGCGAGCGACGACGTCTCCCGCGCGCAGCGCGGCGGTCAGCACCGCTGCGACCTCGATCAGCACCTCGTCGCCGGCGTCGTGGCCCAAGCGGTCGTTGATCGTCTTGAATCGGTCGAGGTCGATGAACAGCAACGCGATGCGGGCGTCGCGCTCGCGTCGCGACTCGCATGCTCGTTCGAGCCGGTCCACGAAGCTGCGCCGGTTGGGCAGGCCGGTGAGCGGATCGGTGAACGCGAACCTCTCCACCTGATCCCGGACCGCCTTCGCCTCGGTGATGTCGGTCACCTGTGACACGACGAACTTGGCAGCTCCACTCGCGTCGCGAACCACGGATCGGGTGAGCGACACCCAGATCTCGTCGCCGTCGGCGCGCGTCATCTCGAGCTCCATGTGATGCGTCGCGATCTCGCCTTCGATCAGCCGCTGACGAGTGCCGAGCACCTCATCGATGTAGATCGGGTTGGTGTGGTCGAGCAGATTGAGTCCCGGGACGAGGTCTTTGTCGATCCCGAGTGTTCGACCGTAGGCGGCGTTGCACCTCACCACGCTCACCTTCTCGGACGTGACGTCGGTGAGCACCATGCCGGTCGGCGCGTCGTCGAAGGCGGTCCGGAACAACTCGCTCGCCTCGAACTGCGACCGTTCCAGCGTGAGGCGCTCGGTGATGTCGGTCACGGTGCCGAGGAACAGCTCGGTGTCACCCGTGTCGCCTTTCACCGGGACTGCATGGATGTCGGCCCACACCACGTCGCCCGCCGGTGTGAGGAAGCGGAACTGCCCGACGAACGGTTGGTCGGTCTTGATCGAGATCGCCCACCGGGAGCCGACGGCGCCGGCATCGTCGGGGTGCAACACCTTGCCCCAACCGAACCCGAGCGCATCCTTGGGGTCGACGATGCCGGTGATGGAGCAGAACTCAGGGTTCACGTACGTGCAAGCGCCCCACGGGTTGGTCTCGAAGATCCCGATCGGTGCGGAGTCGACGAGGGTTCGCATCCGTCGCTCGGAAGCAGCGAGGGCGACTTCGGTGAGCTTGGATTCGGTGATGTCGCGGGCGATACCGGAGAAGTAGCGGGGGTATCCGGATGCGTCGAAGTGCGCGGTCGCCGCGAACGACAAGGGAAAGGTGCTGCCGTCGGAGTATTGGCCCTCGACCTCGCCCACCCATGCGCCTTCCGACCACAGCTGTGGGATGGCCTCGTCGACGAAGCGCCGGGCGCTCTCAGGGCTGAACAACGCGAACAGGCTGAGCTGTCGCTGCTCCAACTCGTCGGTCGACCCGATGCCGAGCAGCGACCGTGTGGTGGCGTTGGCCCACAGGATCACACCGGCCGCGTCGGTCGTCGCCACGTGATCGGGACTGACCTCCAGAACCTGCACGAGTTGGTCGAGCCGGGCCTCGGTCTTTCGTCGGTCGCTGATGTCGTC
The DNA here is from genome assembly GCA_043755475.1 of Actinomycetota bacterium. GTDB lineage: Bacteria > Actinomycetota > Acidimicrobiia > Acidimicrobiales > Ilumatobacteraceae > VFMC01. The sequence continues at coordinate 6,746 of JAYUSX010000168.1, read as the reverse complement.
GATGATGCACAGGTGTTCTGGCTCACCCTCGGGGCCCGCGCCGAGCGGTGCGATCGACATCTCGATGTGGACCGTCGTGCCGTCTGGTCGCACATAGCGCTTCGGCAGCCGGTACGGCGGTGACGAGCCGTCGTCGCTGGCGGCGTGAGCCAGATCGGCTTCCACATCGTCAGGGTGGGTCAGATCCACCCAATCGAGCCCGATCAGCTCCTCGACCGATCGCCCCGTGATCTCGGCGAACCGTTCGTTGGCCACCACGATCGTACGGCTCCGTGACCTGGTGATCGACACGCCGAGCGGGGCATGATCGAAGAACGCTTCGAACGGACCCTCGACGCGTGTTCCGGGGGAGCGCATTCGCGGGGAGACGTGCTCAGAGCTGTCCATGCTCCTGTGAACGTCCGGAAACGAACCGTTCGCGCCACCAGCGCCGACAGCGGCCACAATGTCGTGGTGCCCTCGGATCAGGAACCGTCAGCCAGCGCGCCATCGGACGATGTGGGCGTTCCCCCGAGCCGGCGCAGGGTCGGACGCGGCCTGGCGCTCGGCACGGTGGTCGCGATCTCGGCTGCGGTGGCGGTCGCGCTGCATCGAAACGGTCACACCCAGGGCGACGACTTCGCGCTGTACCTCCGCCAGGCCCGCAGCATCTTCGACGGCGACATCGCTGACGTGGTGGCCGACAATCGGTTCACGGTCACCAACTCTGCGAGTGGTTTCAGTCCCTTTGCGTACCCCTGGGGCTGGCCGCTGCTGTTGTCGCCGTTCGTCAAGCTCTGGGGTTTCGACTACGACAGGCTGAAACTGTTGGAGGTGGCGTCGTTCTGCCTGTGGATGGTGATGGTGCACGGGGTCGTGCGACGCCGTGTCGGCCGTGGGGTGGCGTTGGCGGTGACCGCGGTCGTTGCGACTGCTCCGGCCCTGCTCGCTCACACCGATCAGCTGCTCGCGGAGTTCCCACACGCTGCGGCGGTCGGGGTCTTCATCTGGTGGCTGGACCGCCTGCGCTCGAGCGGCCGGTTGATCGATGCGTCGGTGCGGCACCTGTGGATCCTCGGCGCGCTGATCACGCTGACGTTCAGCTTTCGTCGCGAGACGATCGTCCTCGTCGGCGTGGTCGGGATGGTCCAGCTGGTCGAACTGATACGAGATGCACGAGGCGAGCGCTCGTTGGCCGGCGTGTGGGCGCGGTTCCCCTGGCGCCGGGTCGTCACGCCGTACGTGTCGGTGATCGCCACGGTCGCGGGCTTCCAACTGCTGCTGCCGTCGATGTTGTTCCCCGACAACGGCAACAGCAGGGCGTTCGTCGACAACCGCATCGGCGACTACACCGGGTGGCTGAGCCGCCATCTCGGGCTGGGCTGGCATCCGGCGGTCGGGGCGATCGTGCTGGTGCTGATGGTCGTGGGCATGGTGATCGCCGTGCGCGGTCGGCCTGGCCTCGACGGCCATCTGGTGCTGATCACGCTCGCAACGATGTTCGCGTCGAGCACTCACTTCCGCATGGTCGATCGCTACTACTTCCAGGTGCTGCCCTGGGTGGTCTACTTCGCGACCGTTGCCGTCGGCGCCGGGCTGCGCCCGCTGTTCGCACTCGCGATGTCGGGTCGCGGCGACGGACATGATCGCCGCGATCCACGCGCGGAACGCCCTCTCGGGATTGCCCGAACGGCAGCGACGGTGCTGCCCCTGCTGTTTCTGGTGAGCGTTCACACCGCCGTGCTGCCCGGCGACATCCGCGATGCGCGCCGGTTCGACGACGCAGGTCGCGTGCAGATCGGCCCCACCCATCCCGACTTCGTGCCCATCTACGCGGCCGTCACGAAGTACACACGGCCGACCGATGTGGTCGCCTTCTTCCGGGCGCGGACGATGACACTGCTCACCGACCGCTCGACGGTGCAGACGTCGCGAATCGAACGGATCATCGCCAGCGCCGACTTCTTCGCGCAGCGTCGCAACTCCGACTACGTCCAACCCAACGTCAGCGAAGCCGAGGGCGCGGCGCTGGGCCTCGAGATCGTGTGGTCCGACAAGTCGTGGGTGCTCTGGCGGATTCCTGAGCAGGTCAGGCTCGACCAGTGGACGGAGATGGCTGCCGATGCCCGCAGCGGCGAGACGCCATCCGCGGTGGCGACGACAGGGACTCCGGAGAGCGGTGGATAGCTTGTGGCCGTGAACGGCCCCGACTCCCGAAGCCCCGACGACCGAAGCCAGGGCTCCGATCATCCTCCGACGAGCGAGACCGGGCTGGCCAGGCTCGCGAGCGGCGTGGACAGCACCTGCGATGTCAGCGTGGTGCTGCCGATGTACAACGAACGCGGCCACCTGCGAACCGAGATCGATCGAGTAAGGGCGGCGCTCGACGCATCCGCCTACTCCTACGAGATCATCGTCATCGACGACGGCTCCGACGACGGCTCCGAGGTGGATCTGCCGCTCATCGAGGGCATCCGGCTCATTCGGCACAGCTTCAACCGAGGGTCTGGCGCGGCGCGGCGCACGGGCACCACTGCAGCGCGAGGGCGTGTGGTGGTGTGGACCGACGTCGACATGACATACCCGAACGACCGCATCCCTGAACTGGTCGACTCGATGATGGGCTACGACCACGTGGTCGGAGCGCGCCGCACCGAAGAGGGCACGCTGCGGATGTTCCGGGTGCCGGCGAAGTGGTTCATCCGCCGGCTCGCGTGCTACCTGTCGGGCACCGACATCCCCGACCTCAACTCCGGCTTGCGTGCGTTTCGTCGCGACGTGGCCATGCAGTACGTGCACCACCTGCCCAAGGGGTTCAGCTGTGTGACCACGCTCACGATGTCGTTCCTGTCGAACGGGTACAGCGTGCGTTACGTGCCGATCGATTACTTCCCGCGCGCCGGCCGTTCGAAGTTCCACTGGTGGAAGGACACACGTCGCTACCTGCTGCAGGTGGTGCGCATGTCGTTGTCGTACGAGCCGTTGAAGATCTTCCTGCCCGTCGGTGGTGGCTTGTTCGCCCTCGGCCTGGTGAAGCTCGGGTACGACTGGGTCGACAAGGACTTCCGGCTGGCCGCGAACACCCTGTTGATCCTGCTGGGTTCCCTGCAAGCCATCTCGGTGGGTCTCCTCGCCGACCTGGTGGTGCGATCGACCAAGCCTTCGTCCCAGGTGCCGCCGGCGTGAGTGCCGAACCGCTCTCGTCGAGCACGACGCCCACCGGGAACACCTACGACAAGTACGGCAGCACCAACCCGATCGAGCAGAAGATGATGGCCGGCTTCATGCGTTCGCTCGAGTCGATGCTCGACGGCCTGGCACCTGCGCGGATCCTCGAGATCGGGGTGGGTGAGGGTCACGTAATGACTCGCGTTCGCGACCGGTTCCCGTTGGCCACCGTGGTCGGCCTCGACCTGCCCGACCCCGAGCTCGCGGGTCACTGGCGGAACCTCGGGCTGGCGTGCATGTTCGGCGATGCCACGCGACTTCCCTTCGCCGATGACACGTTCGACCTGGTGATGGCGATCGAGGTGCTCGAACACGTGCCCGGTCCCGAGGCTGCGTTGTTGGAGTTGGCGCGAGTGTGCCGGCCGGAGGGCACGATGATCGCCTCGGTGCCGTTCGAGCCCATCTGGCGGACGGGGAACATGGCGCGTCGTCGCTACCTGCGCAATTGGGGGAACACCCCGGGCCACGTGAACCACTGGACCAGGTGGGGCTTCGCGAGGTTCGTCGGTCGCCGATTCGTCGTCGACAAGGTGGCCAGCCCGCTGCCGTGGACGATGGTTCGCGCCGCAGGCCCGAGCACGCAGTGACGCTCGGCGATCAACGAGGTCCGGGTGAACGAGCCACCGTGAAGCCGTAGGTGGCGCCGATCGCATCCTGGTCGTCCGGAGCGATCAAGTGAACCTGCCCGATCGAACGTGCCACGAACGTGACCTGCGCGACCCATTCCACCTGTTGCGCGACCGTGTAGGCCGCGTCGAGCGAGGCCCCGATCGTGAGCGGGCCGTGGTTGGCGAGCAGGCAGGCCCGCGAGCCCGGCTGGCGCCGCAACGTGGCCACCGCAGCGTCGGCGAGGGCCGTGGTGCCCGGCGGAGCGTAGGGATCGGTGACCAGGATTCGTTCGCCGGCGGGTCCGATGTTCTCGTTGCAGACGAAGTCGAGGTCGAGCCGCGCCACCGACCAGCCGACGGCATGCGGGGAATGTGTGTGCACCACCGCGTTCACGTCGGGAAAGGCGCGCATCACCGCCAGGTGCAAGGCCAGTTCGCTGGTCGGAGGCAGGCCGTTGCGCACCTCGCCGGAACCGAGGTCGATCAGCGGATGATCGGTGGGCGAGAGGTGGCGAGAGAGGCGACCCCCGGCCGACACGACCAGGGAGTCATCGCCCACGCGGACGCTGGCGTTTCCGGCGGAACCGACGACCAATCGGTCGTCGACCATCCTCAACAACGTCTCGTGCAGATCACGTCGGGCTGCCGCGAGTTCCACGCCGTCGACTGTACTGTCGACTCGTGGCCGCCGACCGGACGAACGACGGATGAACGACCCGAATGATCGGGGAGATCGGCGCGAGGTGCCGCGCACGATCGACTGGGCCGGTGATCACCTCGTCGCGATCGACCAGACGATGCTGCCCGACCGGTTGACGCTCGTCGCGCTCCGAACCGTCGACGACGTGATCGACGCGCTTGCGCGCCTCGTCGTGCGCGGTGCGCCGGCGATCGGCGTGACCGGCGGACTCGCCGTCGCACTGGCTGTGGTGATCGCCCGACGTGACGGCCACGACGACACGTGGGTTCGCACCGAGGCGGCGCGGGTGCGAGCTGCCCGTCCCACCGCGGTGAATCTCTCGTGGGGGGTCGACCGGGTGCTCGATCGTTTCGACGCCGACCCGAGCAACGTCGACGGCGCAAGCGGCGTGGTTGCCCTCGCTCGGTCGATGGTCGACGACGACGTGGCCACCAACCGATCGTTGGCGGCTCGAGGCGCCGACCACGTGCGCTCACTCGTGACCGATCCCGACCGGGTTCGTGTGCTGACGCACTGCAACGCAGGTGGCCTCGCGTGCGTCGAGTGGGGCACGGCTCTCGGTATCGTCCGCGCGCTCCACGAGGGCGGCCACTTGCACGAGGTGTTCGCCGACGAGACCCGTCCGTTGCTGCAGGGCGCTCGCCTGACCGCGTGGGAACTGGCCCAGATGGGAATCGATCATCGCGTGGTGGTGGATGGTGCGGGCGCCTCGGTCATCTCTCGCGGTCTGGTCGACGTGGTCATCGTCGGCGCCGACAGGGTTGCTGCCAACGGCGATGTCGCCAACAAGATCGGCACCTACCCCCTCGCGCGTGCCGCCGCGAGGGCGGGTACACCGTTCATCGTCGCGGCGCCGGAATCGACCGTGGATCCGTCGACGCCGACGGGTGGCGACATCGACATCGAGGCGCGCCATCCCGAGGAGGTGTTGGTCTGGCACGGCCGCCGTGTTGCGCCGCTCGCGTCTGGAGCGCTCAACCTCGCGTTCGACATCACGCCGTTCGATCTCGTCACGGCGCTCATCACCGAATCGCGAGTGGTGCGCCTGGCGGCGGGGGAGCGGGTCGTGGGCTGACGCGCAGGCGTCAGACCTTCGACGCAACCCCCGCTGCGGCCCAACGATCACGCCCTTCGCGCTTTGCCCGGTACAGCGCCTCGTCGGCGATGTGGATCACCGACTCGGGGGTGGCGCCATGCTCGGGATACACCGCGATGCCGACGGAGGTGGTCTGGCGGAGCGCGGCCGGCAAGATCTCGTCGAAGCTGCCGGGGCACTGTTCCAGCACGCGTTGGCTGATCGCAACGGCACCCTCGACATCGCAGTCCGGACACAGGAGCATGAACTCCTCTCCACCCCAACGGGCCACGGTGTCGAAGGGACGAACGTTCGCTTGCAACAGCTCGGCGAAGCGGATCAGGACCTGATCGCCGACGGTGTGGCCGAGCTGATCGTTCACCGACTTGAAGTGGTCCAGGTCGAACAGGAGCACCGCGAACGGTTCGTGGCGTCGATCGGACATCGCCCGCGCCGCGGCGAGCGACTTACCGATGCGACGGCGGTTCGAGACCCCCGTGAGCTGGTCGGTCTCCGCCTCCGAGGTGAGGCGGATGATCTGCTCGATCCGCGACAGGTTGGCCGCGAGCGTGGTCAGCACCTCGTCCAGCACATCGAGCTGGTCGACGGTGGGTTCATCGGCGTAGGCGACCGACACGTCGGCCTGCACACGCTCGTCGATCGTGAACGATCGTTTCACGACGTGGCCGTCCAGCATCCCGGAACCTGCATCGAGCACACCGGCGAGCCGGGTGGCGCCGACGCTCAGACTCGCAGCGTGCACACCCGGCAACACCGCCATCGCGGCAGTGAGCGACTCGAGCTCGGCCTGGCTCCAGAGCTCGTTGAGCGCTGCGATCAGCGCCAACGTGTTGGCGACGGCGGCACGCCGGCGAAGGCGTTCGGCCTCGATGATCTGGCGGAGGCCGGTGCCGATGTGCTCGGCCGCGATCGCGAGGAAATCAGCCTCGTGAAGTGCTGGAGCGAGGTCCATCGCCGACAGCACCACAGCACCGACACCGGGGACCTCGGTCCGCGCCGAGTTGCGCAGCTCGAACGAGTCGTCCGCTGTTCGGGCGTCGGCGCCACCACCCGCAATGGTCAGTCCGACGGTGGCGACGACCGTGGGGAGGTCGTCCGGCTCCAACCGCAGACGAACGCAGTCGATCGGCGCGTA
>JAYUSX010000167.1:0-4728 GCA_043755475.1 Actinomycetota bacterium | reverse complement strand
GTGTTGCGTTCGAGATCGTCATCAAAACGGGCGTGCACCGTGAGCCCCATTGCACCGCTCATGTGGTCGATCTGGGCGAGGCGCCGTTCCTCGAATGCCTCGTATCTCCAGTACGAACCCCACGCCCGCAACAGCGCCTTCTCGATCGTCTTGTCGCGGTCGTCGGGATCGGCCAATCGACCGGGTCGGAGGTACCCGGTGTACGACGTGTACAGGCCGGCGCCATTGAACCCCTCGATGTCCTCCACCGAGCTCGACGACCGGAACCGCAGACCCGCCGTGGCGTCATAGTCGGCGTACGCGCGCGACAGTTCGGCGGTGATCGCGTCGAGCGTGGCGGCCGCCACCGGACGCGACTCGATGAACGCTCGAATCCCGCCGGCAGCGAGCACGTCGCCCAGCGGCGTGCGCGGCGGATGTGACGACAGGAACGATGCAGCGAAGGCTGCATCGTCGTTGGACGGGAACAGGTCGGCATAGCCGTCCTCACCCTCCAACACCAGCCACCGAGCGCGGGGCGAATCGGCGATCGACGGATCGGTGATCGCGACGGCGATCGTCGCCCGTATCGGCGCGAGGTGCTCGACGTAGGGGCGGATGGTGATCGCCAGGGGATCGGGCGGGGGTGACAGTCCCGGTGTCGACAGCAACGACAAGAACCCCGCCGACTTGCCGCCGATCAGCGGTCGCCACTCATCGACCTCGGCCTCGCGGAGACCGCCGGGTGACAGTCGACCGATGAGTTCGGTGAGGTTCACGACGTACGGCAGGGACGACACGTCGACGGCCGGGAGCGCCACCGGATCAGGTTGGCGCGCCGCGACCCATGCCGAGTACTGCTGGCGGGAGATGAGCGCCACCTGCAAGGTCTCGCCGCGAGCGATCACGATGGCGTGGGCCCGCACCCGCGCCGCCTGGCGAAGTCCGGCGTCGTTCACCACACCCACCTGCGATGCGTTCGGGATGCCCCGGTTCCGTGCCAACAGGTTCACGTGCGCAAGCGGGGTCTGGGGATCGCCCGTGATCAGCGCCGCAGCTTGCGGCAGCCAGTCGGGCACCCGCTCGGTGACGATGATGTCGCCAGCCGTGGCGTCGCCGAGTTCGGCGCCATCGTCTCCCACGTAGAGCAGTCGACCGGCGGCGACGCCCTCGCTGTACACATCCACCGTCCCCTCCGGCACGAGATCGCTCCAGCGAACGACGCGGTCGGAGAACGGCAACTGCAGGCGCTCCATCTCCCGGGCGACCTCGTCGTGCTGGGGCGAGCGGACCACCCATTCCAGGTTGCTCCCCACCTCTGCCGGCAAGATGGGGGTGATCCGTTCGAAGAAGCGTGCGACCATCGCCGGCGTCACCTCGTCGGAGTACTCGAGTTCGATCAGCCAGTGATCGGGCCCGCCGGCGCCATCGGCGAACCGCACGATCGTGCCCACCCCCATCGACCGAGGGTCGCTGTGCAGGACGAGGTCGTAGAACGCCGAGGCGTACAGGCGATCGTCGACGAATCGCAGCCAGGGCGGCCGTTCCGACGGAGCGAGCGCAGCCGCCCAGGCGTAGATCTCGGGGATCGACGTGAACTCCCGGCCGATGACTGGAGTTGCGGTGTCGCCGGGGACGGGCTGGCCGTTCAGCAGCCGGAACGTGTACCACTCGTCGTGCAAGCCGTAGAAGTTGCTGTCCATGAGATGCGCCCGTGCCAGGTCCGGAGCATCGATCGGACGGTCGAACTCGGGAAGCACGAACTTGATCGCCGACTGGCCACCGACGCCGGTGCGGGCCAGTGCCATCAACTGATCGATCGTGTCGACCGACGGCACCGACCGGTCGTCGAAGCCTGCCTCGTCCACGAAGCGCGGCACCGGAAACTGCGGGGGCACGGTGTTCGACGGCACCGTTGTCGCGGTCGGCAGGCCGGTGGTGACAGGCACCGGCGGCACGGTGCCGGGCTGATCGTTCGTGGTGGAGGTGAGCGACGTCGGCGGGGCGACGCGTTCACCGCCGCTGGGCGAACACGCGGTGGCGGCGATCGCGGTGATCAGGACCAATGCGACGGCGCGCCCGGTGGGGCGTGGAGGACACGTCACCCGGGACGCCCGAGCATCACGATCGCAGGTGCGCATGAGCGTTCGACGACCGAGATGCCCGCCCGGTTCCCGACAACACCGCCGCTGTGGTCGCACATCGTTCGCCATTCCACCACGACCGCGACCAGATCGGTGGGCGCGACCGGGTGGCGGAGAGAAGGCTCAGCTGTGGTTCAGAGGCGACTCAGAGGTGGTTCAACCTGAGGCCGTTGTTGGGCCAGCGGCAGTGCAGCAACTTGCCGGTGCCGCTGACCGTGATGTATGCGTCGCGATACTCACCACTGCCGTCGCGGTCGCCGAAGCAGATGTTGGTCGTGAGCAGATCGCCCGTGGGGATGTGATGCGAGTCCCCGGTCGGGCTGATCACCGTGATGCCACCGTTGATGAGCGTTGCCACGCACACGTTGCCGTCACCATCGACGGCGAGCGAATCGAGCAGCTGATAGCCGGGTAGGCCGGCGAGCACCCCTGGATCGAGCGGCGCCGCCGGCTCGAGCACGCCCGGCGAGACGATGGTGCGCCGGAAGACGCGACCGCTGTGGGTCTCGGCCCAGTACAGGGTGCCGCCATCGGGCGAGAGCCCGATGCCGTTCGGACTCTCCACGGGGTGCACCACCTCGGTGATCGACGAACCGTCGGCCAGCGCGTAGTAGATGCTGGTCAGGTCGCTGGTGCGGTTCACTCCGTCGCGGATGCCGTGATCGGTGAACCAGAATCCTCCGCCGGCGTCGAAGACCAGATCGTTGGGTGCGCGGAGCGGACGGCCGTTGCACCCGGTGTAGAGGTCGACGAGTTCGCCGGTGACCAGATCGAGGCGCTGGATCCGGCCACCGATGTAGCGGCTCGAGTCGAACGGGCCGGGCAGCAGCAGTTCACCGAGATCGACTGCGGTGAAGCAGCCCCCGTTGTTGCACAGGTAGAGCGCTCCATCCGGACCGATGGCCGCACCGTTCGGACCGCCCGGAATGTCAGCGACCGTCTCCTTGGTGCCGTCGGGATGCACCCGTGTGACTCGCGGGCCGAACATCTCCACCAGGATCACCGAGCCATCGGGCATCGCGATCGGGCCCTCCGGGAACCGCAGTCCCGATGTGATCTCTGTGAACTCCATGACGCACCCCCATGCGATAGGCGACAGCGAGCTGCCTCATCGGGCATCATTGCATCGTCGGTGACGCACCGTTGAGTCGTGGTGTGTCCACATCATCAACACCTGCGGAGGTGCACACCGCGTGACCAAGCACACCAGCGTGGAGGAGTACCTGGCCACCTGCAGCGAGATCGGCCGCGAGCGGCTGCTGGCCATCCGAGGGATCGTCCTCGACCGGGCGCCCTATGCGCGCGAGACGATCAGCTACGACATCCCCACCTTCACCCTGGACCGCACGCCGCTCGTGCACATGGCCGCTTGGAAACAGCACGTATCGATCTACCCCGCCCCCGACGGTGACGACGATTTCCAGGCGCTCCTCGCCCCGTACGTCACGGGAAAGGGCACCCTCACCTTCCGCCACCGCGACCCCCTCCCGCTCGAGGTGATCGGACGCGTCGTCGATGCCCGAGTTCGCCAACACCGAACATGAAGTTCCGTGAGCCCAACCCGCAGCATGTGCGGGTATCGCCCACGGGACGACCAGGTCGGTGAGCCCAACCCGCAGGATGTGCGGGCATCGCTCACGAAACCGTCGGGTTGACGGGGTGGGCGAGGTTGACGCCCGGGCGATGGGCGATTTGGTGATCGATGCACCGCGTGACCGAGGTGGGCCCGAGCACGTTCGAGTGGGTGCTCGTGCGCGAGCTGGGCCCGGCCTTGTACCGCAACTGAATGCGCTTCGCGAATGGCGCCGTCGGGACCGACGCGTGGGCGCAAGCCGCCCGATTGCTGCTGTTGGTCGACCTGGGTGCGTTGCCATCGATCGGCCGACGGCACGTGACCGATGAAAGGATGGCTCCGAGCATCGACGTGTCGTGCGAGTTCCACCGGCTCGGCACGGGTGACGAGTGGTTCCTCCTGCAGGGCGAGAGCCCGTTCGCGGGCGCAGGCCTGGTGGCCAGCCACCAGCACGTCTGGAACCAACGCGGCGAACTGCTGGCGAGCGGCATCAGCCACTTGCTCTGCCGATGCGTCGCCTGATCTGACATCGGCATTCGTGAGCGGCACCCGCAGCATGTGCGGGTGGCTCACGGACTCGACGCCCGGGTCAGGGCTGGACGGTGAGGATGGCGACCTGGAGGCCGCCGATGCGAGAGACAACCGACGTGGCAACTCGGTCGCGACCGAACAGTCGCACCCTCGCCGCTTGCGACGCAGCGAGGTTCTTCATCCACTGCGAGTCTCCGCGCACCGTGGAGACGTAGACCGTGTCGCCCACTCGAGCCGACAGCAGCGGCACTCTCCGAGGCGATCCGCTGACGCGCCCCGTCGTCTCGACGACGAGGGGGCCGACTCCGATCGGCAACGGGTTACCGAAACCCGCTTCGATCAACGGACGCACGACGGCGTTCAGCGAGCGAAAGACATGACGGACGACGGCGAGGGGCTGTGGCGCGGACATGCCATTGCCAACCGGCATCACGAGACCGGCATTTCGTGACACCGGACACCTGCTCCGACAGTCCGGCTTGTTGGCGTCCGCCTGCCTCG
>JAYUSX010000166.1:0-4731 GCA_043755475.1 Actinomycetota bacterium | reverse complement strand
TGGCCATCGTCGTGTTGGTGGCCGTGTTCGGCCTCAGCTCCGACACCTTCCTCACGGCGCTCAACTTCGCCAACTTCCTCGAGCAGGCGGCAGCAGTCATCGTCATCGCCATGGCGGTCACGTTCGTGTTGTTGCTCGGCGAGATCGACCTCGCCGCCGGCTACACCGCCGGCGTCACCGCTGCCGTGCTGGCGCTACGTCTGGAAGCCGATTGGCCGCTGCCGCTCGCCATCCTCATCGCCGCAGTGGTCGCCATGCTGCTCGGGTTGTGGACCGGTTTCCTGGTGGCCAAGCTCGGCATCCCGAGCTTCGTCGTCACGCTCGCCAACTTCCTCGTGTTCCAGGGCATCCAGTTGATCCTGGTGAAAGAGGGCGGCAGCATTCGGATCGACGACAAGATCGTCAAAGGTGTGGTCGGTTCGAGCATCAGCCCGGGGTTGTCGTGGGTGATCGCGCTGCTCGGCATCATCGCCTTCGCGGCGATGCAGTACCGACAGTCCCAGCGCGACGGTTCTCCGTTGTCGATGGTTGCGCTCAAGAGCGCCCTCGCTGCGGTGCTGATCCTGATCGTGGTGAGCGTGCTGAACCGGAACCGTGCCTTCGAGAACGCGACGTCGGAGCAGAAGGGCATGCCGTATGTGATCCCCTTGGTGCTGATCATCGTGCTGATCCTCACCTTCGTCCTGAACCGCACCCGGTACGGCCGCCACCTCATGGCCGTCGGCGGCAACCAGGAAGCGGCTCGCCGCGCCGGCATCAACGTCGCACGAATCCGCCTGTCGGCGTTCGTCTACTGTGGACTGCTTGCCGGCATCGGTGGAGCGTTCCTGGCGTCGCGCGTCAACTCCGTCGATCCGAACACCGGCGGCAACGACACCCTGCTGCTCGCAGTAGGCGCAGCCGTCATCGGTGGCACGTCGCTGTTCGGCGGCCAGGGACGGATGGTGAACGCGATCCTCGGCGGTCTCGTGCTCGCGCTCATCCCGAACGGCCTGACCCTCGTCGGCAAGCGGCAGCCCTTCGGCTGGGAAGTCGACTTCGGCAGCTCGGGCGTGAAGTTCATCTGCGCCGGCCTCGCCTTGATGCTGGCGGCATCGGTCGACGCACTCAGCCGCAAACGAACGTCCTGACTCGCGCCACGTCGGTGGCGCGTCCTGACCATCGGCCGACGGACCCATTCCGGCCCGTCTGCTCACCTCAACCAGAGGAGTCCCTCATGAACGAGTTCTTCCACGACGTCCCCGCCCCGGTCGCCTTCGCGGGCACCGACGCGGGCGACGGCCTCGGCTACCGCGTCTACGACCCGAGTCGGGTCGTCGCCGGCAAGACCATGGCCGAACACCTGCGCATCGCGGTCTGCTACTGGCACAGCTTCAACTGGCCAGGCAGCGATGTGTTCGGCGCGGGTACCTTCGATCGCCCGTGGTTGCAGGCCGGTGGCGACCCGATGGTTGCGGCGTTCGCCAAACAGGATGCGGCATTCGAGTTCTTCACCAAGCTCGGCACGCCGTACTACTGCTTCCACGACGTCGACATGTCTCCCGAGGGAGCGACGCTCAAGGAGAGCCAGGCCAATCTCGACGTCCTCGTCGACCGCGCTGCCCGCAAGCAGGCCGACACCGGTGTGAAGCTGCTGTGGGGCACTGCGAACCTGTTCTCGCATCCTCGGTATGCAGCCGGTGCTGCGACGAACCCCGACCCCGAGGTGTTCGCCCACGGCGCGGCGCAGGTGCGCCACATGCTCGAGGCCACGCACCGCCTCGGCGGCGAGAACTACGTGCTGTGGGGTGGCCGTGAGGGCTACGAGACGCTGCTCAACACCCGGCTGAAGCAGGAGGCCGACCAGTTGGCGCGGTTCTTGCACCTCGTCGCCGAGCACAAGCGCAAGATCGGCTTCACCGGAACGTTGCTGCTGGAACCGAAGCCGCAAGAGCCCACCAAGCACCAGTACGACTACGACGTCGCGACGGTGATGGGCTTCCTCGAGCGCTACGACCTCGTCGGCGAGTACTTCGTGAACATCGAGGTGAACCACGCCACCCTCGGTGGGCACTCGTTCCACCACGAGATCGCCACCGCGCTCGACCTCGGCGTCTTCGGCAGTGTCGACGCCAACCGCGGCGATCCTCAGAACGGTTGGGACACCGACCAGTTCCCGAATTCGGTCGAGGAGCTGTCGCTGGCGATGTACGAGATCCTCCGGCATGGCGGTTTCACCACCGGCGGCTTCAACTTCGACACAAAGCTCCGCCGGCAGAGCCTCGATCGCACCGATCTGTTCCACGGCCACATCGGGGGAATCGACACCCTGGCACGTTCGCTCCTCGTCGCCGCGGCGATGCTGGAGGACGGCACGATCGAGCGGTTCCGCGATGGGCGGTACGACGGTTGGAACGGGGATCTGGGTCGACGGATCCTGGCCGGCGAGGTCGATCTCGCCACGCTCGCCGACGACGCTGTGAACGCTGATCTCGACCCGAAGCCGGTCTCGGGCCGGCAGGAGTGGTTGGAGAACGCCGTCAACCGCGTCCTCTGGTCAACCCCGAACTGACCGGCGATGAGAGATGAGTGTCTCTGCCACCCCTATCTCTCATCGCCCCACGCCGCCCCGAGGTCGCGATGAGAGATGAGCGCACCACCGACACTCATCTCTCATCGCGGGGTGGGGTGGGGTGGGGTGCGCGGGGCATCATGAGTTCATGAACGCTCCAGCACCCCTCGTCGCGGGCGTCGACTCGTCCACGCAGAGCACCAAGGTTGAGATTCGACGTGTCGACTCCGGCGAGATCGTCGCATCGGCCAGCTCGCCGCATCCGGTGACCACGCCACCCCGATCCGAGCAGGACCCGCACGCGTGGCTCGACGCGTTCACGGCAGCCTGGGCCGAGGCAGGTTCGCCGACGATCAATGCGATCAGCATCGCTGGCCAGCAGCACGGCATGGTCGTGCTCGGTGCGGACGGGCAGGTGCTGCGACCGGCGAAGCTGTGGAACGACACCGAGTCGGCCCCCGATGCGGGTTGGCTGCTCAAGCAGTTGCCCAACGGCGCGAGTGGGTGGGCCGCCGCGGTCGGCAGCGTGCCGACAGCGTCGTTCACCGCGACGAAGCTGTCGTGGCTGCATCGCAGCGAGCCCGACACCTGGGCCCAGCTCGCACACGTGCTGCTGCCACACGACTGGCTGACCAGCCAGCTGGCGCGATCGTTCACCACCGACCGAGGCGATGCATCGGGGACCGGGTACTGGTCGCCGGCCACGGGGGAGTACCGCTGGGACGTGCTCGGCATGATCGACCGCGAGCGCGACTGGAACGACGTGGTCCCTCGTGTCGCCGACCCGCTGGAGGTGGTCGGCACCTGGCAGGGGGCGAAGGTCGCAGCGGGAACGGGCGACAACATGGCGGCCGCGCTCGGCCTCGGTGTCACGCCCGGACGAGCGATCGTCTCGCTGGGCACCTCCGGGACCGCCTTCACGGTGGCTGATGCCCCGACCGCTGATGCGAGCGGCGCGGTCGCCGGCTTTGCCGATGCCACCGGCCGGTTCCTCCCACTCGTGTGCACGCTCAATGCGACCAAGGTGCTCAACGCGGTGGCTCGATTGCTCGCGGTGGATCGCGCCGGCTTCGACGCGCTGGCGTTGGCGGCACCGCCAGGTGCGGGAGGACTCACGTTGCTGCCCTACTTCGACGGCGAACGCACGCCCAACCTTCCCGGTGCGAGCGGTGTGCTGGCGGGGTTGCGAAGTGACGTGACGCGAGAGCAGCTGGCGCGTGCTGCGGTCGAAGGAGTGGTGTGCGGGATGCTCGACGCGCTCGATGCGCTGGCGACGCATGCGCCGGTCACATCGGTGGTGCTCACCGGTGGCGGTGCTCACAGTGCCGCAGTTCGCCAGGTGTTCGCCGACCTCTGCACGCTGCCGGTGTCGGTGTCGACCGCCGACGAAGCGGTCGCGTCGGGTGCCTGCGTGCAGGCGGCAGCGGTAGCGCTCGGGATCGATCATGGTGAGGTGGCTGCTCGATGGGGTCTGGGAGGCAGCACGGATGTGCTGTCATCGACCGACGGCCGTGGGGCCGCAGCCGATGTTCGAGGGGCATACGCAACGGTTCGCTCCCGTCAGCACCCGACGGTGTGAGCGACGACCCGTTCACCGTGCTCGGTCTCCCGAGGGATGCCTCTCTCGACGAGGTCCGCGCCGCGCGGCGTCGGTTGGCGTTCGACGTCCATCCCGATCGCGGCGGAGACGAGGTGTCGATGCAGCGGTTGAATGCTTCGTTCGACGCCGCCGTCGCACACATCACCGGCCGCCGCCGGCTGCCCGACGTGACCCGATCGGCACACGATCCAGTGCCGGCCGACCCGACGCGCGGGCGCCCACGACGCGATCCGCCACAGGTTCGATGGGGGAGGGAGCGGCACCGAGTGGAGCACGACGCGCCGTCGTTCACCGTCGACGCGTTGCCCGTCGAGGCGTTCGAAGCGCTGTTGGTGGTGGCGGCGTGGATCGGAGAGGTGCTCGACGACGACCCGCCCTACGTGCTCGAGTGCCATCTCAACGAGCCGTCACCCTGCTGGTGCCGACTCGATCTGGTGCCCGATGCCGGAGGCAGCACGGTCAGCATCACTGTCGCCACACCGGCGGGGGATCATCTCCCGACAGCGGATCCGCGTGCCGCCGACATCGGTCCGCAGGACCTGAACTTCGTCGAGCGAGTTCGCGATGTGTGGGTGGAGCA
>JAYUSX010000165.1:0-1872 GCA_043755475.1 Actinomycetota bacterium | reverse complement strand
AGCTTCTGGACGAACTTCGCCTGCATGCCCCACCGATACCTCTATGAGAGCAACGGGGTCCGTCGTGGCATGTGGACACTCACCTGGTTCCTCGACCTTCTCGGGCCGGAGTTCGATGCGCACGCCTCGTCACTCGGGCTCACCCGCGAAGCCCTCATGGAGCCCGAAGCTGCGGTCGTCACGCCCGGCAGTGAGGGGCTGATGACCGTGCTGGACTGGCTCGCCCCAACCGACCAATCCTTCCGGAAGGGATCGATGCTCGGCTTCGACGCGCGCCACGGCCGGGGCCACATCTATCGGTCGATACTCGAAGCGATCGCCCTCACGATGAAGCAGAACGTCGATGCGATGACTTCCGAACTGGGCGTCACCCTCGACGACGTGATGGTCTCGGGCGGCGGCTCGGCCAGCGACCTGTTCATGCAGATCTTCGCGGACGCGTTCGGCGTCCCGGCATCGCGTTGTGCTTACGGCGGTGCCAGCCTCGGCGCCGCGATGTGTGCTGCTTCCGCGGTGGGGATCTATCCGGGCATCGAGTCTGCGGCAAGAACTATGGCTGCTCCACGCGAGACGTTCGCTCCCGACACCCGCAACGGGGACCTCTACCGAGCAATGATCGACACCGTCTTCCTCGACATCCGTTCGGCAACCGATCCTCTGTACCGACGCGCCTATCCCCTGTTCCACTGATTCCTCACCAACCCACACACCAAGGACACCCCGTGGCCCTCACCCGCGACGCCATCGTCGAACAGTTGCAGCAGATCGTCGGCACCGAGCAGGTACTCACCGACCCGGTTCTGCTGCAGCAGCGCAGCATCGACAACTGGCGCAAGCTGGACAACATCTTCGGCGTGTTCTCGACGCCCGTCCCGGCGGCAGTTGTCATGGCCCGCAGTACTGCCGACGCTGCAGCCGTGCTGCAGTTCGCCGACAAGAACGGCGTCAACGTGGTCGCCCGCACGGGTGGCACCGCTACGGAGGGTGGCCTGGAGACAGTGGTCGAGAACTCCGTCGTGCTCGACGGCTCGGCGATGAACCGAATCATCAGTATCGACGCTTACAACATGCAGGCAACTGCTCAGTGCGGCGTACCGCTCCAAGCCCTTGAGGACGAGGCTCGCAAGCTGGGCCTCACCACCGGGCACTCGCCGCAGTCCAAGCCCGTGGCCCACATGGGCGGACTGGTTGCGACCCGTAGCATCGGACAGTTCTCGACCCTCTACGGCGGCATCGAGGACATGCTGGTCGGCTGCGAGGTGGTATTCCCCGGCGGACAGGTGTCGCGTATCAAGAACGTGCCGCGACGCGCAGCAGGGCCGGACATCCGCCACATCGTGATCGGCAACGAGGGCGCGCTGTGCTTCATCAGCGAAGTGACCGTGAAGCTGTTCCCGTACACGCCGGAGAACAACATCTTCATGGGGTGGACCTTGAAGAGCATGAAGACCGGCTTCGAGGTACTGCGCGACGTGATGGTGGCTGGGTACAAGCCGTCGGTCGCCCGCCTCTACGACCCTGAGGACGGGCAGCTCCACTTCGCCAACTTCGCAGCGCCCGACGACTGCATCGTGCTGTTCATGGCCGAGGGCAACGCCGGCATCAGCAAGGCAACAGCGGATGGCATCCACGAGATCGTGGCGAGGCACCCCGACTGTGCACCCGTCGACCCGGCGCTGATCGCCGAGTGGTTCGCCGACCTGGTGTGGGGTCCGGACAAGATCACGCGGGAAGACGAGCGGATCCGCACCACCCGCAACGTGAACCGCACCACCGAGATCTCCGCGGACTGGTCGTCGATCAACGACATCTACGAGGCCGTGCTGCCGCGCATCCGTGCCGAGATGAAGGGAATCACCCTGCTGGGCGGGC
>JAYUSX010000164.1:0-4737 GCA_043755475.1 Actinomycetota bacterium | reverse complement strand
AGATCGCTGCCGGCTGCGCACATCGCACCATGCTCCGGAACTACGCCCGCCAACTGGTGCTTCAGGCCGACACCGGTGGCTGGAGGCTGCCGATTGCCGAGCAGGTCGTCGCCTCGGACGACCCGCAGCCGCTGATGGAGCCACTGCTGCGGGCCGGCGCCGCCCGCATCGGCGCCGAGTACGGCGTGGCAGCAGCCGAAGAGTTTCGCGTGGTCACCTTCGGAGGTCTCGAGCAGGTGCTCCAACGATGGGGGCAGCGAGCCGGAGACGGTGGAGCGTCGTGAACGGAGAACCAACATGAGCGATCAGCCAGCCGTGCTGGGAGGGACTCCACTGTGTCCGCAGTACCCCGGGTGGCCGGTGTGGGACGACAACGAACGCGAGTTGCTGCTGGGAGTGCTCGACGCGGGCGGCTGGTGGCAAGGCAACGGTGATCAGGCGGCGACGTTCGCAGCCGATTTCGCCGCGTACCAAGGCGCGCGCTTCGGGCTCGCGCTCACCAATGGCACGCACACCCTGGAAGCTGCGCTGGCCGCATGCGACATCGGCCAGGGCGACGAAGTGATCGTTCCAGGGAT
This sequence comes from Actinomycetota bacterium, assembly GCA_043755475.1. Taxonomy (GTDB): domain Bacteria; phylum Actinomycetota; class Acidimicrobiia; order Acidimicrobiales; family Ilumatobacteraceae; genus VFMC01. The sequence goes on along the minus strand of JAYUSX010000164.1, from coordinate 4,159 downwards.
GACGTTCGTCGCGTCAGCGTCGGCGGTGCTCGCGGTCAACGCCATGCCCGTCCTGGTCGACATCGATCCAGACACGCTCTGCATCGACGTCGCCGCAGCCGAGGCAGCGATCACGCCTCGCACGCGCGCCATCGTCGTCGTGCACGTGGCCGGAGCAGCGGCTGATCTCGATGCCCTGACCGACCTGTGCGAGCGGCGCGACCTCCGGTTGATCGAGGACTGCGCCCACGCCCATGGCACCACCTGGCGCGGTCGCGGGGTGGGGAGCTGGGGCGATTTCGGCAGCTTCTCGATGCAGCGATCGAAGCTCATGACCGCCGGCGAGGGGGGCGCGCTCATCTGCAACGACGAGGCACTGCGCGATGCTGCGTGGGCCTACGCCGACTGTGGTCGGGTGAAGGGCGAGTGGTTCTACCACCACGCCACGTACGGCTCGAACCTGAGGATGACCGAGTGGCAGGGCGCGATCCTGCGCGCTCAACTCGCCCGCTTTCCCGAGCAGCACGCGGTCCGGAATCAGCGTGCCAACGCCCTGAGGGCTGCGCTCGATCAGATCGACGGCATTCGCACGCCGACCCACGACCCACGCATGGGCAGTCAGGGCTACTACTGCTTCGTCTTCCACTACGACCCGGCGGCGTTCGCGGGGATGCCGTTGCCTCGTTTCGAAGCTGCGCTCGGTGCCGAGCGGGTACCCATGGGCGTGAGCTACCCGGCGCTGGACGATCTCGCCGTGTTCCGGACCGGCAACCTCGGGCCGCGCCTGCGCGACGTGCCGTCCGCCCAGGATTGGACCACGCTCCACCTCCCTCACGCCGACCACGCCGCAGCGAGCACCGTGTGGCTCCAGCATCGTGTGCTGCTCGCCGACGAGTCGGCGACGCTGCAGATCGCCGCTGCGGTCCAACGGATCCAGCGACACGCCGCGGCGATCCTCACAGCCTGACACCGCGCTCGTGGAGGTTCGGTCACGCACCGATACCGTCGACCAGCGTGCGCCCCGACGACCCCAGCCAGCACCGGCTGTCGACCCCGAGCCGCCTCGCCCGGTTGTTCGCATCGTGGGCAGCCGTGGGTGTGGGCATCCCGATGATCCTTCGAGCGGAGCTCGGCGCATCGCCGTTCGACGTGTTGAACACAGGGCTCAGCGAGTCGGCCGGGTGGTCGTTCGGAGTCTGCTTCATCGTCAACTCGATCGTGTTCTTCGGCGTCGGCCGAGCCATGGGAGCTCGACTCGGGTGGGCCTGCATCGCCGGCACGTTGGTGATCGGTCCACTCGTCGACCTCGTGCTCGACCTCATCCCCGAACAGGAGCTCCTCGCGTCACGCATCCCCCTGTTCGCGGGCGGGCTGCTCATCATCGCCGTGGCGATCTGCCTGGTGATCCCCACCGAACTCGGCCCTGGGCCGACGGAGGTGCTGATGCTCGGCTTGGTCGCGCGAGGGATGGACGTGGTGCCGGCCCGATGGATCAGCGATGGACTCCCCGTCGCGATCGGCGCGATGGCTGGCGGCGCGTTCGGCGTCGGCACGTTCGTGTGGGTGTTGGTGATGGCGCCGATGGTGAAGTTCGGTCTCCGCAGGCTGCACTACACCCCGCCGCGCGTGGTGATCGTCGACATCTGAGCCGTCACGTCGCGGTAGCGGCCTGCTTGATCGCGATGCGTCGCAGCGGCGGCAAGGTGGGCGGTGGTTGCTTGCGCGGTGGCAGCTCGACGAGCAGCTGAGTGGTCGCATCGGCGATCACCCGGACGGCCCGCTCGAAGGCCTCGATCGTGGCGACCGACGTGCTCTGCACCCCGCTCACCTTGCGGACGTACTGACGGGCGGCGGCCTCGATCTCCACCGGAGTCGCCCCCGGATCGAGCCCGCGCAGCGTGGTGATGTTGCGGCACATGCCGCCGATCGTACGACCTCGCGCACACACCTCGCAGCGGTTTCGACAACCGCCGCATGCGCTCAGTCGGTGGTGAGCTCGATGTCGACCATCAGCTCGTTGGCGAGTTGTTCGAGCACCTCGCGCAGGTCGCCGATCGGAACGCCCGACGGTGCGAGGAGCGTCGCGCTGGCCTCGAACAACATGCCGCCGGTCATCGGCGCCTCACGGGTCGCGGTGCGCAGCTCCTCGATGCTCACGCCTCGAGTGGCGAGGACGCGGGAGATGTCGTGCACGATGCCAGGCCGGTCGGCGCCGACCAGCTCGAGCGACAGCCTCGTCGCGCTCGGCGGGCTGTCGGCATCGTGACTCCGTTCCGCGGTGACATCGAGCAGCCCATCGGACCGCAGCGGTTGCAGTTGCCGGATCAGTTGGTCGGCACGGCCGTCGGGGACGGTGACCAGCACGATGCCGGCGAACTTGCCCGCGAGGCGCGCCATCTGGCTGTGTTCCCAGCTGCCGCCGTGGGCCGCGATCACGCCCGAGAGTGCAGAGACAAGACCTGATCGGTCGTCGCCGATCACCGTGAGCACGAGGGTCGCCATGACGCGACGCTACGCCCGTTGGTTCCGGTCGCGAAACACGTTGCCCAGCAAGCCGATGGACGACGAGATTCGGTGGTCAGACGGCTTCGACCTCGACCGAGGCATCGTTGAAGCAGGCACCGTTCACCAGGGCGTCGCCCGTGGCGGGGGTGAGCACGTTCACACCCCAGCCATCGCTGTGGTGACGCAGCCACACGCCCTTGCTCATGACGGCAACCCCGGGTCGAGTGTCGTCGTGCACCTCGAGCGGCACCACGATCGAACCCAGGTCGTTGAACACCCGTACCTGTTGGCCGGCGACCAATCCGCGTGAGCCCGCATCCGCGGTGTGCAACACGATGGCAGGCGACGGACTCTGGAACTCGCCGAACATCGAGTTCACCAGCTTCGACGACGCAGGACTGATCAGCGTGAGCGGGTGCGACGAGTGCACAGGGGCGTAACGAGGCAGGCCCTGGTCGGGATCGACCAGCAGCGCTCGACCGCCGGCGGGCATGGTGTCGACGAACTGGCGACATGGTTCGTCGACCACGCGCGGGCCAGGGTCGTCGACCACGACGTCGATCGACGGTGGCTGCCAGTCGAAGCCCAAGGCGCGGGCCATCGCAAGACCGGTCTCGTCGTTCGAGCGACTCTGTCCCACCCGGTCGATCACCGGCCGCACCGGCTGCACCGAGTAGGTGCCGTACCCGGAGGTGACGTCAGCGATCTCGAACGCGCTGGTGGCCGGCAGCACCACGTCGGCGTAGCGGGCGGTGTCCGTGAGCACCTGCTCGTGGACCACGGTGAACACGTCGTCGCGCGAGAACGCGTCGACCACCGCCTTCTGGTCGGGACACATCACGACGGGGTTCGCACCCTGTACGAACAGCACCCTGCACGGGTCGGCCGAATCCGGGGCCATCCACGCTCCCACCTGATGCAGCGGCAACGACCGCCGGTCGAGCCGATCGAAGGCCGGCCAGCGCCGATCCGCTCGGATCTCGGAGGTGCCGGTGGAGCCGATGACGCCGCTGCCGGGCATGCCGAAGTGACCGCCCAACACGGGCAGCGCAAGGATTGCACGGCAGGCAGCCCCGCCGTTCGCATTGCGCTCCTGACCCCAGCCGAGGCGCAGCATCGATGGGCGCGTGGTGCCCCACCACTCGGCCAGGCTGGCGATGTCGGCAGCGGTGAGGCCTGTCACGTCTGCAGCTCGTTCGAGCGACCACTCCTCGCTGTGTGCCAACAGCTCCTCTGCGCCTGTTGCGTGGGCATCGATGAACGCACGATCGAGGTACCCGTTCGTCCTCCAGTGGTTCGCGATCGCGTGCGCGAGGACTGTGTCGGTGCCCGGTCGGATGGCGAGGTGCATGTCGGCGCGCTTGGCCATCGCCGTCCGCCGCGGATCGATGACCACCACCTTGGCCCCGCGCTCGACGGCTCGTTGAACGAGGGGTGGGAGGTGGGTGTTGGAGACGGTGGGATTGGCGCCCCAGATGATCACCAGTTGGGCGTTCACCACATCGAGCGGGTCGGCAGAACCCATGTCGCCGTAGACGCTGTCCCACGCCGCGCCGACGGTGTGCGCGCAGATGGTGTGATCGACGATCGTCGAGCCGAGCGCGGCGAAGAGGGCTTCGGTCATGCTCTGTCGCTCCACCGCTGGCGCGGAGGAGTTGTACGTGAACGCCACCAC
>JAYUSX010000163.1:0-4738 GCA_043755475.1 Actinomycetota bacterium | reverse complement strand
TCGATGCCCTCGTCGATCGGCTCGCGCGCGACCTGCACGACTACCAATCGGCCCGATACGCCGATCGGTTCCGCGGGGTCGTGGCCCGCGTGTCCCGGGCGGGCGATGCTGTCTTCACCGCTGCGGTTGCCACGCACCTGCACAAGCTGATGGCCTACAAGGACGAGTACGAGGTTGCCAGGCTGTTGTTGCTCAGCTCGTCGAAGGCGGCCGTTGAAGCCGTCGCCGGTCCACGAGCGCGGGTGCAGTGGAACCTGCACCCGCCGATGCTCCGATCGATGGGCATGCAGCGCAAGCTCCGGCTCGGTCGTTGGGCGCGGCCGCTGCTGATGATGCTCCGTTCTGGCCGCCGCCTCCGGGCGACACCGCTCGACGTATTCGGGATGTCCCGTCTCCGCCGCCTCGAACGCTCGCTCGTGCCGGAGTACATCGATGCCGTCGACCGGCTCGTCGGCAGCTTCACGCCGGCAATCGCGGTCGAGGCGACGGCGATTGCTGCGCTGCCCGACATGGTGCGCGGCTACGAGCAGCTGAAGCTCGAACGGATCGAGCAGTACCGCATCGAGTTGGGCGAGCGCCTCGCCCGTCTGGGTTGATGCTGCGATCGATCCCGTCTCGTCCCATGGCTTTCCGATGGCCGCCACATGACCACCACATCGACGTCTCGGTCGTCGGTGCCGGCGACGGGCTTCTCCCTGCTCGGGGTGGCCGACGATCTGGTCGACGCTCTCGCGGCGACGGGTGTCGTCGAACCGTTCCCGGTACAGGTGCTGACGATCCCGGATGCACTCGCCGGGCGCGACGTATGTGGCAAGGCGCCCACCGGCTCGGGCAAGACACTCGCCTTCGGCATCCCTATCGTCGAGAGAACGGCCACCGCCGCCGCGCAGGCGCCCGGGGCACTCATCCTGGCTCCGACTCGCGAGCTCGCCCGACAGATCGGTGAGGAACTGGTCCCCGTCGCAGCGGCACGAGGGTTGACCGTTCATGTCCTCCAGGGAGGGGCAGCGTTCGAGCCGCAGATCCGGGCACTGCAGGCAGGGGTCGACATCGCCGTGGCGACACCAGGGCGCCTGCTCGACCTGGTTGGGCAGGGGCTGGTGACGCTCGCGTCGGTCAGGATCGCGGTGGTCGACGAGGCCGACCGGATGGCCGACCTCGGCTTCTTGCCCCAGCTGCGTGAGATCCTCGATCTCACGCCCGCCGATCGGCAGACGATGCTGTTCTCGGCGACCCTCGACGGAGACGTCGACGTGCTCGTGCGCGACTATCAGCGCAATCCGATGCTGCACGAGGTGGCTCCTGCCGAGCTCGCCCAGATCCGTCATCTGTGGTGGCTCGTGCACGATGCCGCCCGGCCCGATCTGCTCGCCAAGCTCGTGCGGCGCAGCGGCGCGACCATCGTCTTCAGCAAGACGCGCCATGGAGCCGACCGGATCGCACGGCGGCTGTCGCAAGCCCAGGTGCGGACCGCTGTGCTGCACGGTGGCAACTCCCAGCTGAAACGAGACGCGGCGCTCGATCAGTTTCGGCGGGGCGAGGTGTTCGCACTGGTGGCCACCGACGTCGCCGCTCGCGGCATCCACGTCGATGACGTGGCGTGCGTCGTGCAGTACGACCTCTCCGACGATCACAAGGACTATCTGCACCGAGCTGGCCGCACCGGTCGAGCTGGCGCCGTAGGGACCGTGGTCTCGTTCGTCTCGCCGTTCAACCAGGCCCACGCGCTGCGTCTGATCGCGGAGGCCGGGGTGGACGCCGAACTCGGCGAACCCGACCTCGCCCAGATCGAATCCGCCGCAGTGCGCGACGCGATCGAGGAACAGCTCGTCGAACTCGCATCCGTGCGCCGGCCCGGTGCGGTCGGCGCCGTCGACATCGCCGTCACGCGGCGCTGACCGGTCGTCGATCAGGCGTTGATCAGGCGTCGGTCAGGCTCGATCAGGCCGTGTCGATGAGATGCTGATCAGGCGGTGCCGTCGAACTCGGAGATCGGTGCGATGCGCCCCAGACCGGCGTACGCCTGGAGCGGATTGCGCCCCTCGTTCACCACCGCGTCGACCTCGTTGGCGATCGGTGCCTCGACGCCGTACTCGCGGGCCAACTCGACCACGACGCGGCTGGTCTTCACCCCCTCGGCCACCATCCGCATGCTCGTGGTGATCTCCTCGATCGTGCGGCCCTTGGCCAGTTCCACACCGACCATGCGGTTGCGACTGAGCGGACTCGAACAGGTGGCCATCAGATCGCCCAGGCCGGTGAGCCCGGCGAAGGTGCGAGCGTCGCCGCCCATCGCGACCCCGAGCCGGGTGATCTCCGCGAGCCCTCGCGTGAGCACCATGGCCTTCGTGTTGTCGCCCACGCCCAGTCCCTCGGCCATCCCGGCGGCGATCGCGACGACGTTCTTCAACGCGCCACCCATCTCACAACCGACGACGTCCGGGTTGGTGTACACGCGGAATCGGCGGCTGGTGAACACCTTCTGCAGCGAGGTCGCCACGTGAGCGTCGGGCATCGCGATCACCGCAGCGGCGGCGAATCCGCCCAACACCTCGCGTGCGAGGTTCGGGCCCGCGAGCACTCCGGCCGGGTGACCCGCGAGCTCTTGCTCGATCACCTCGGTCATGCGCAACCGGGTGCCCTGTTCGAGACCCTTCGTCAAACTCACGATCGGGACCCAGTGACGAATCAGCGGGGCGATCGTCACCAACGTGGAGCGCACGGCCTGCGATGGCACACCCATCACGATCACATCCGCATCGAACACCGCCTCTTCGAGGGACGAGGTGGCGCGCAGCCCGGGATGGAGGTCGAGGTCGGGGAGGTAGCGGCTGTTGCGATGGCGTTCGTTCACGTCCGCCACCGTTGCGTCGTCGCGCGCCCAGAGCACCGATGACGCATTGGACGCTGCCAACGAGGCCACCGTGGTGCCCCACGAACCACCACCCAGCACGGCGACATGCACCGGTCGCATCACGTTCCCCTGACTTTCCCCTCAGCGCCTTCGCATCGCACACGTGCGACGGGGCGGCCCCTGCTGATCAGGCGCATCGGCGTCACCGTATCGGTTCGGCATCGATCGCGGGGCCACGGCGAGAGTTCCGGCGGGCAGAGTCGGCCGACGGTCGTCAGCAGCCGACGAGGTCACCTCGCACCGGCGAGCCGCCGCGTAACGTGAGGCGACATGGGCATCCCCTGGCCGCCGCCATCGGCCGACGATCACACCTACGGCGCTGGTCGCCGCCCGAACTACGCCATGCGGCGCGCCCTGGTCCTTGTTGCCATCGTGGTCGTCGGCGCCGTGGGTGGATGGTTCGTCCTCGGCAGGAACGACGACTCGGAGAGCGAGTCGGGCCGCGATACCCCTGCCTGGGACGTCGTGGTGCTCCAACGCACGGACGGTTCGATCACCGTGGTCGATCGCGACGGTGAGGAGCTGGCCGAAGCCAAGACGGATCTCGTCGGGGTCACCGACATCGGGTTGACGGGCAGGGTGCTTCTCGGACTGGGTGGTGATCCCGCCGCGGCCGGCATCGGCGTGCTGTCGCTCGACGACGGTTCGATCGACGAGATCGACGTCGCGTTCGACCAGTTCAGGCTGTTGGGTCGCAGCTCGTTGCTCGTCTCCTACGACGCCGCCGGCACCGGGCTCGAGCTGATCGACGCGGCGGCCTCCAGCACGATCGATCTGCTCGACCTGGCTGATGGCGACGACCCGCTGGTCGATGCGCTCAGCGTGCGCGTCGACGACGAGGCAACGCACGTCGCATTCACCGAACTGCGCAGCGCCGAGACCGTGGTCGTCGATGTGGCGGCGCGCACGGGCGTCTCGTTGCCCGGTGCGCTCGTGGAGCTGGCCTTCGATCGAGTGCTCACCTCCACCAACCGGGGGGACACCGTGCTGCTCGACCTGTCCGACGTGGCCGGCGAGCGGGTGGGCACCGTGGAGACAGCACCGATCGTGGGGGCGATGCTCGTCGACGAGTCGACCGCCGTCGTGATCACGACGTCCGGCGTGGTCTCACTCGTGAACTTCGCCGACTCCTCGGTCGACGAGGTCACTCGACTGGCCACGGTGCTGCCACTTCCTCCGGGAACCGACGTGACCACCGATCCGGAGATCATCGACGGTGCGGTCGCCATCGCCGGACGCACGCGAATCGCCCTCTTCGGGCAGCGGTTCGTCGCGTTCGTCGATCAGGCCGGCGCGCTCGTTCGCTCGGTCGACGTGGCCAAGCGGACGAACGTGTTCCTCGATCCGCTGTCGTCGGATCAGTGCCTGTCGGTGGGCGAGGCCGGCGGGCCGTACACGTTGCTCGACGCACGTACCGGCGTGATCGTCACGTCGTTCGACGACGGCTCCTTGGTCAGCAACAGCGACGATGGCTGCATCGCCGCGTTCAGGGCGACCGGCACGACCGCAGCCGACGTGGTCGCCGGGGTGGAGCTCGACCGACGACTCGACGACCGTGTCCTCGCTCTCTCCGCCGACGGGTCGGCCGCGATCCAGACGAGCGCCTCATCGGTCAGCTGGGTCGATCTCGGTGCCGCCGAAGCGACCGAGCCGGTGGAGCTCCTCCGTATCGGCGGGCGCGACGTTCGAGTGGAAGCTGCAGCCTTCGCGGCTCGCTGACGCAACGGCGCGCTAAATCAGGCGACGCGCGTGGGTGCAGGCGGCGACACTGGCACCGTGTCCACACCGAGCACCTCCCGTTGGCGCGCCCTCATCGCGCTGCTG
>JAYUSX010000162.1:0-12049 GCA_043755475.1 Actinomycetota bacterium | reverse complement strand
GAGTGATGGTCTCCGCGGCGGCGCGGGCGTACTCCTCGAGCCGGAGCTCAGCGCTGTTCAGGGCCGACAGCTCGAGCATGGTCGACGTCGTGAGAAACCCGACCAGGAACGCGGTGTGGTCGCCCGCGCGGATCTGTTCGACGGCGGCGCGGTGCATCTCGGAGAGAGCGGAGATGACCCCCATCATCCCGTCCTGAGCAGCGTGGTTCGGCGGGTGACCTCGTCATCGATCGCTGACATCACGTCGTCGGGTCGGGAGGCGCTCTGCAACATGCGCATCGCTTCCGACGGCGACATCGTGCGCTCCGGTCCGGGGGCACCCAGCTCGGCGGCAAACGCGCTCGCGGTGGCCACCAGTCGCTCCAACAAGCCGACCAGTCCGTTGGCAGAGGCGCGGTGAAAACGGACGCCGGCGACGACCCGATCGGGCAGATTCCACCGACGCAGCAGATCGGCACCGGCGGCGACCTGGGCAACTCCGAGATCGCCCGTGGTGCCCGCATCACCCGACGCCGCGTCGGTCACGTTGGTTGCGGCCAGGAGTGAGCCCACATCGTGGAGCAGGCCGGTGGTGTACGCGTCGTCGGCGTTCTCGCCCATGTACGTGGCCAGGACGGCAGCGCCGCTGGCGACCACCAGCGAGTGCTGCCACAGCCATTCGGGATAGTCGGGCTGCGCGACATCGAACACGAGGTCGGCCACCCGACTCGCAGCGAGCGACGCGACGAGCGAGCCGCCGAGCAGCACCGTGGCGTGACGGATTCCTGCGATGCGGCCGGAGTAGCCGAGGTGGGTGGAGTTCGCGGTGCGCAGTACCGCAGCCGCGAGTGCGGGGTCGATCTCCACCAACGAGCACAGCTCGGCATGTGTCGTTCCGGGCCGGTTCAGGAGTTCGAGCACGCGCTGCGCCGCCATTGGATGGACGAGCAGGCGATCGCGCACGAGCACAGGTGGGTTGGTTGCCGGAAAGACCACGGGTCAGATCGTTCCGGGAAGCGAACGGCAGGCACGGAGGTGCTACGAATGGTCGTGTCGCCTGGCCGTCAGGGTGACCTGGAACCCGTGGAGCCCGCCGATGAGCACCCCCTTTCGTTTCGCCATCCAGAGTGCGACTGCCGACTCCGGTCACACATGGCGCGAACTCGCGCGTCGTGCCGAGGGGTCGGGCTACAGCACGCTGTTCGTCGCTGACCACTACGTCGATTCGGCCTCGAACGGCGGTCAGGTCCTGGCCGCTGTGCCGGCGATCGCGACCGCCGCAGCCGTCACCGACACCCTTCGCGTGGGCGCTCGCGTGCTGTGCATCGACTACCACCACCCCGTCGTGTTGGCCAAGCAGGCCGCCACCCTCGATCTCTTGTCCGACGGGCGTTTCGATCTGGGTCTCGGAGCGGGATGGGTGGGCTCGGAGTACGAGGCGATGGGCGTGGTGATGGATGGCCCGTCCGAGCGCATCGCCCGACTGGCCGACACCGTCGACTTCATGCGCCGCTTCTTCGCGGGAGAGACGCTGGAGCCGGGTTCGTCCGGAGTGCAGTCGAGTGGATTCAAGGGCCAGCCGTTGCCGGTCCAGCCGGGCGGGCCGCCGATCATGATCGGGGGAGGGGCGCGCAAGGTGCTCACCCTCGCCGGCCGCGTGGCCGACATCGTCAGCTTCAACTTCGACAACCGTGCCGGGGTCGTGGGCCCGGCGAGCGTTCAATCGGCCGCCGCGTCGGTGATGGAGCAGCGGATCGGATGGGTCCGCGAGGGAGCTGGAGATCGGTTCGACCAGATCGAACTCGAGGTCGGCGCCTACTTCACGGTGGTCACACCCGACACGGCATCGGGGTCTGCGACCGCCGAGAAGATGGGTGGGATGTTCGGGATGACCGGCGACGACATGGCCGCGCACCCGAACGCGCTGATCGGAACGGTGGACGAGATCTGCGATCGCCTGATCGAACGTCGAGAGCGATTCGGCATCAGCTTCGTGACGGTGGGCGACCGCCTGCTCGACGCGTTCGCCCCGATCGTCGCTCGCCTCGCCGGCACCTGACCCCCCCAACCCAAACACCGCGATGAGAGATGAGTGCGCGAGCGCCACTCATCTCTCATCGCGGTGTTCGCCGGCGGGGGTGGTCAGGAGAGGTAGACGTTGCGGATGACTTCGTCGTCCCGTCGCCGCAACGCCGGGCGCGCGGGGCGGGGGTGGTCAGGAGAGGTAGACGTTGCGGATGACTTCGTCGTCCCGTCGCCGCAACGTCGGGCGCGCGGGGCGGGGGTGGTCAGGAGAGGTAGACGTTGCGGAGGACTTCGTCGATGGTGGTGACGTCGTTGGCGACGGCGGTCATCGCTTCTTGACCCATGGTGCGCATGCCCTGCTTCATCGCCTGGTCACGCACGGCGTGGGGACTCGCCCCGCTTACCAGCAGCTGACCGATCTCTTCGGTCACCTCCAGCACCTCGTACACGCCGAGGCGGTCGCGGTAGCCGCTGTTGCTGCAGAAGTTGCAACCCGTTCCCCGCATGAACCGATCCTTCTTCGGGCCACCGAGGTAGTGGTACCACTTGAGCTCGGCTGCCGCGGGCTCGTAGGGGGCGGCGCAGGCTTCGCACACCCGGCGTACGAGGCGCTGGCCCACCACGCCCACGAGCGACGACGACACCAAGAAGGACTCGATGCCCATGTCGAGCAGTCGATAGAGCGCCGAGCTGGCGTCGGTGGCGTGCAACGACGACATCACCAGGTGACCGGTGAGCGCCGATTGCACCGCGATGCGAGCTGTCTCCTGGTCGCGGATCTCGCCGACGAGGATGACGTCAGGGTCCTGTCGCAGGATCGACTTGAGACCGGCTGCGAAGGTGACATCGGCCTGCAGGTTGATCTGCATCTGGTTCACCGCAGGGAACACGTACTCCACCGGATCCTCGATGGTCATCACGTTCAGTTCGCTGCGGCTGATCTCGGCGAGTGTGGCGTACAGCGTGGTGGTCTTGCCTGACCCGGTCGGGCCGCTGCAGATGATCATGCCGTACGGCTTGTGCACGATCGTCACGTATCGCTCGTAGCTGTCGGGTGGCATGCCGAGGTCCGACAGTTGCTTCATCGAGCGGCGCTTGTCGAGGAGCCGCAACACCGCCGTCTCGCCCCAGATCGTCGACGCCGTCGCGACGCGCACGTCCAACCCGGTGCCATCGATCTGCATCTGGAACTGGCCGTCCTGCGGACGCCGCCGTTCGACGATGTCCATCTCGGCCATGATCTTGATCCGGCTCACGAGCTCCGGCCCTGCGGAGGCGGGGAGGCTGAGCACCTCGCGCAGCGCACCGTCGATGCGGTAGCGGATGCGCATCCGTCCCTCGGTCGGCTCGACGTGGATGTCGGAGGCTCGGTCGCGAAGTGCCTGGGCGACGATCTTGTTGACGAGCTGGATGATCGGTGCGTCGTTGCTGGTGACCTCGACGATGGAGTCGAGGGGTGCGGCGTCGGCCCAGAACTGCTGCACTTGGTCGTCCACGGACGACAGCACGCGGTAGTGGGTGTTGAGCGCGAACTGCACGTCCTGTTTCGGGGCGAGGTAGATGTTCACCGCGCTCACCGGGAGCCGTTCCAGCGCCTCGCGCACCGCGGGGTCCGAACCATTGGCGATCGCGACATCGAGTACGTCGTCGACCAACCGCATCGGGACGATGTCGAACTGGCGGGCGGTCGCCTCGGGCACCACCTCCAGCGCTTCGTCCGTCGGCCGTTCCACCCGGAGGTCGATCGTCGGGAGACCCAACTGGCGAGCGAGTGCCTGGGTGAGCACGCGCTGGTCGAGCAGACCCTGCTCCACCAGGATCGCACCGAGCTGACGCCCTGACTCTTGTTGCAGGTTGAGCGCGGCAGACAGCTCCTCGGGCATCACCAGGTTCTCGGAGACGAGCACATCTCCCAGACGGGCGCGCTGGCCGGCCTCGATCATTGCGGTCACTTGAGCGGCATGTGCGATGGTGTCGCCGGGAACACCGAGATGTGGTTGAGGCTTGCGATGACGCTTCACTCACCCGACGGTCCCCCGAAGCGGCGAATGCGCCAGTGGGTGGGCGATCCGGCACGTCACCTCGGGTGAACCTCGACGACATTGTTGACGCAACGGGTGACCCTCGGACGATCCACCGCAGGACCGCTGTTCAGGCAGAGCACGCGGCGACGAGGAGGTCGGCGATCGTGGGTGTACGGGAGGAAGGCGAGCCGCCGCGTCGGAAGCCTTCAGCGGCGACGAGCCCCGCGCCGCTGACGTCACTCACATCGGTGACAACGTTGGACGACATGCCTGGTCACCCCGATCAGGCGGCGCCGGATCGCAGATGGTTCACCCGCCGGCGAGAGCAGTCGCCCGTGTCGACCGAGCACCGCACGACGACGCGCCGCACTGGCGAGTCGGCCCAGCAGGCACGCTCCTCGGCGTCGGACCCACAAAATCCGAAGGACGCCCCGTGGTGGCGCCGTCAATATGGCCGCACGGTGACCCCCGACGTGGTGATGGCGTTCTCGCGGCAGATGGCATCGTTCGTCGAGGCCGGCATCTCGGTGTTGGAAGCCCTCGAGATCGTGGGCGAGGAGGCGGGCGACCCGGCGATGAAGTCGGTGGTCGACTCGATGCACGCCACGCTCCAACGAGGGGGCAGCTTCTCGGAGGCGGTCGGGGCGCACCCGTCGGTGTTCCCGCCCTACTACCGAGCGATGGTTCGCTCGGCAGAGTTCACCGGCAAGCTCGACGAGGTGTTGGAACAGCTCGCGATCTACCTCGATCGCGATCTCACCGCCAAACGGCAGGTGCGCAGTGCGCTGACGTACCCCACGGTCGTGCTCATCGTCACCACCATCGGGCTCGTGGTGATGACGCTGTTCGTGTTGCCGAAGTTCGCCGGCCTGTACCGAAGCCTCGGGGCCGACCTGCCGCTTCCCACGCGAATTCTGCTCGCGTCGACCGACTTCTTCACCGGCAATCTCCCGTTCCTCGTTGCTGGGGCGTTGCTCACCTCTGGCGCGGCCTTCGCTGTCATCGGCGGCGTTCGCGGCAAGAGTCGCCGCGACCGGCTGTTGATGAGTCTTCCGGTGATCGGACACCTCTTCCACATCATCTCGCTGGAACGCTTCTGTCGTGTCCTTGCAGCCCTCGCAAAGTCGGGGGTGCCATTGCCCGACGCGATCGAGATGTCGGCGGCAAGCACCAACAACACGATGTTCATCGAACGGATGGGTGACGTGCGCGAGACGCTGGTTCGTGGTGGCGGATTGTCCGGACCCCTCGTCGACACGGAGCTGTTCCCGACGGCGGCACGGCAGATGGTTCGGGTCGGCGAGAAGACGGGCACGCTCTCGATACAGCTCAGCAAGGCTGCGGCGTACTACGAGCGCGAGGTCGCGTTCCACATGAAGAAGGCCACCGAGCTGTTCCAGCCCGCCGTGATCATGTTCGTCGGCGGCATCGTCGGCTTCGTTGCGATCGCCCAGGTGTCTGCGATGTACAGCATCTTCGGACAGGTGCAGACGCCATGAACCTCGACGCGGTCCTCGACGCGGACCTCGACGCGGAGATCACCGCCACGAGAATCCTGGCCGACCTCCGTGCGCCGGCAGCGCTCGACCGGACGTTTCACCAATGCGATCCCCTGGGTGTCACCACCGATCCCTCGGCTCGCTCCTCGAACACACCCGTGCGTCATCACCAGACAACCAACACACCTGCCGCGCGGCGGCGATCCAGACGAAAGCAGAGCCACTCAATGAAGACCATCGACCACCACACCATCACCGGTTCGGGCACGCCGTCCGATACGACCGTCACCGCCCCGCGGCATCGCCGCGCCGACGAGGGTTTCACCCTCGTCGAGATCCTGATCGCGATCGTGCTCGTCGGCATCCTGTCGGCAGTCGTCGTGGTGGGAGTCGGCAACCTCACCAGCAAGGGCACGGCCTCGGCATGTGCTGCCTCCGCTGACGCGGCTCGTTCGGGCTCGGTCGTGTTCTATGGCTCGAACAACAACGCATGGCCGGCCACACTGCTCGCGATGACCAGCACCACGCCGCCGGCGCTGTCGCTGCCCAGTGGCGTCACATTGAACACCTCCGTCGTCGGGGGCAACGCGATCGGAACCGTGGCCACGGGCTCGGGCTGGACGCTCACCATGACGCCCAGCGTCGGTGGCGCCCAGCCGACGTTCGTCTGCGCCTGACCCATCGATCTGGCATCGCCGCTCCGAGACGCCCGCCGGGTCACCCCGGCGGGCTCGTCGGTTCCGGGTGATGTCCTCTGCATGAGGCGTGAGGCGTGAGGCATGAGGCATGTGACCCTGCGATCCCCGGACAACCCACGACGCCGGCGCCAGGACAGGTACGAACGCGGACGGCGCCACCATCGCCTCCGGTGTCGTGAGTCCCGCATCCGCGCGGATCTCGGCGAGTCGTTGGTGGAGATCGTCATCACCGTCGTGATCATCGGGATCACGGTGACCGCCCTCTTGTCGGGCCTTGGCAGCGCCGCTGCGGCAGGCAATGCCCACAAGGTGGGCGTGCAAGCGGACACGGCGATGCGCAACTACGCCGAGGCAGTGAAGTCTGCGGTGCGCGAATGTCGCGAGGGGCAGTCGTGGACGCCCGGCTTCTCGCCACCCGACGGCTTTCGTGTGTCGATGTCGCCCGACGACACATCGTGTCCGAGTGTGAAGGAGGCCCGTCGACTCGATCTCACTGTCGACTCGCCGGCGGGGACCCGACAGGTGTTGACCATCGTGGTGAGAACACCGTGACGAAGGCCCTGGACGACCGGCGGCGGAGCGAACGCGACGACGCGAGAGACCGCGGAGCGTCGCTGATCATGGCGATCGGGTTCATGGTGCTGATCGGTGCGATCGCGGCGGGGCTGTCGACCCTGGTGATGTCGAGCAACTTCAACCGGGTGACGCTCGAGATCGTTCGCGACCGCCAGTACGCCGCCGACGGAGCGATCGAAGAAGCGATCACGACCGTCCGGATGCTGGATCGCTCCGGCAAGGGCTCGTGCGAGGTGGCGGCCGGGAGCAGCACATCGGAGCTGAACGAGGTTCGCATCAGAGTCGACTGGGAGAACGTGTGCGGTGTCGTTCGCACGGCTGCTGGCGATCTCGTGGCCCAGCGCAACGTCGTCTTCTCGGCATGTCAGGACACCGGCGACGTGTGTCAGGACGACCAGGTGATCGTTCGAGCACAGGTGAACTTCGAGCAAGCCGAAACCGGCGAAGTCACCCGCACATGGGTTCAGTCGTGGAGCGTGTTGTAGCGAGAACGCTCAGTCGCGGACCGGGCCGGACGTCGGCCTGGCCGGCAGGGCCGGTGGCCGCACCTTCGGCTCGGTAGCGCCCTTCGTGCGCGATGACAGGAACTCCATGTAGTCCTTGCCTGCCAACGGGCGCGTGATCACGTACCCCTGGCCGACGTCGACGCCCGCCCGTCGCACCTCGGCGAGCACCTGTGGGTTCTCGATTCCCTCGGCCACGACCTGCAACCCGAGCGCTGCAGCGAGTTCGACCGTCGAACGAATGATGGCGATCGCTCTCACGTCGTCGCCGATGGCGAAGACGAAGGACTTGTCGATCTTCACCTCGTCGACGGCGAGATCGAGCAGCCGCGCCATCGATGAGTACCCGACACCGAAGTCGTCGATCGAGATCCGCATGCCGGCGGCGCGCAGGGTTGCGATGGATCGTGAGGCCCTGTCGGGATCATGGGCGAGCTCGGTCTCGGTGATCTCGAGCGTCAGCTTCTGAGGTGGGTAGTCGTAGATCTTCAGGAGGTCGGCGATGTACTCGGCAAGGTTGTCGTCGACGACATCGCGATGCGAGATGTTCACGCTCACGCCCACGTGTGGACAGCGCTCGGCGTGGAACGCGATGGCCTGGGCGAGCACCGCTCGGGTGAGACCCGGTACCAGCCCGGCGCGTTCGGCGAGGGGCACGAATTCGTCCGGGAGCATCAGCCCTCGGGTGGGATGCTGCCACCTCACGAGAGCTTCCGAGCTCGTGATCCGGCCGTCGCGGAGATCGACCTTCGGCTGGTAGTACAACGACAGCCCGCGGTGTTCGATCGCCTGTCGGAGGTCGTCGAGGAGCTGCAGCTTCTCCCGCGTCTGAAAGTCGCTGGCCGAGTGGTACATCTCGACGCCCGTCCGACGGTGCTTCGCGTCGTACATGGCCACGTCGGCGCTGCGCAGCACGCCGGAGCGGGTGTTGCTGTGACTCGGGTAGAGCGCCACGCCGATCGCAGCCCCGACTCGCACACTGATGCCATCGACCATGAACGCCTCGTCGAGCGCTCGTTGCAGGAGGTCTGCTCCCTCGAGCGCGGCCCGATCGTCGTGCACGATGATCACCACGCCGAACTCGTCGCCGCCCAAGCGGGCGAGCAGACCCGCATCGCCGACGACGGGACGGAACCGATCGGCCACGAGGCGGAGCAACTCATCGCCTGCGTGGTGACCGAGCGAGTCGTTCACCTCCTTGAACCCGTTGAGGTCGATGATCATCACGGCGACAGTTCCTGGAGCCACTTCGATCAGCCGGTCCATCCCTTCCAGGAAGCCGCGTCGATTCGTGAGCGACGTCAACTCGTCCGTGCGCGCCAGCCGGAAGCTCTCGGTGCCGGTGTGGATCTCGTGAACCGCGAGGGCAGTCCGCAGGATGACAGCTGCGACGGCGCCGAGCGCGAGCACGGCTGACCAGATGCTCACCGCGGCGACGATCTCGGCGCCGAGGATGCCGAGTGCGACCAGGCTGAACACGATCGGCATCACGCTGAGTTGCGACGGCCGTTCCTGGGTCGGTCGTCGCGCCGACAGCGGCAACCACGCCGACAAGGCGATGAGCACCGTCGCCACGAGACGGACGTTATGGGTCCAACCCGGGAAGACGAGCACACCCGAGCGGAACTCGTTCGCATTGGTTGCCCAGTGCAGTTGGCCGAGGTCGGCGACGAGCAACAGGCATCCGGCACCAGCGAACAGTGCGATCGATGTGCTCGGGCGATAGCGCATCGCCGAGATCGATGACGCCGCGACGGCGACGACGATCAGGTCGAGCAGGATGGCGAACAGCGTGATCCGTACCTCGTAGTCGTTGCCGACGTCGGTGAGCTGGTCCGGCCACAACATCGAGAGCGCGGCACCGCCGCCGAGAACGAGGATGATCCCGTCGATCCGGTCGCTCCGCAGCGCCGAGGGGCTCGCCTTGTGCACGATCATGGCGGCTGCCGCGGCCAGCACCGCGGTCCCGAACAGCCGGATGAGATCGGAGACCCTCGGGGTGGACAGCGAATCGAGGTAGCTGGCCCAGATCTGTGCGAATGGGCCGGCAGCGACCGCAACGGTGAGCAGCACCCACCTGCGGCGGCGGTGGACGTCGGCTCGTGCGACCAGGGCGACGAGGGCGACGGGTATGGCCCCCGCCACCAGGTCGAGTCCGCCCAGCCCCCGGCCGGTCGCGGTCGTGAAGCGAGATCGACCGACGGTCGCGACGACGACGGCCAGCACCGATGCGGCGAACAACACCCGAGCGAGCGACGTGCCCGAGCGGGTGGGCAGCACGATCGCATCCGTCGACCGTCTCGAACGTTTCGGCCGCTTCGTCTGACCCGTGCGACCCGTGCGACTCGTCGGCGGACCGTCCCTGCGGGAGCTTCGGGTGGTGGAGTGTTTCATCGGTGCGTTTGGTGGCGGTTGGTCAGCTCGGAAGTCGCGTCGCGGTGGACAACCGAGAGCGCTCCGGTTGCAGGGCACTGACCAACAATTGTCGGCATCGCAAACCCGCAGCTTGAACGCAAAGTGCCGTCAACGTGATCGTGAGATTGCCACACAGCGTGGTGGAATGCCCTCACATTGCGTCGGCGCGACGACCGATCGAACCGTTGGCTGCCTAGGCTGCTCCACGTCGGGCCGTCTCTTGGCTGCCCCGGTCCCGTGATGGTCGTGCTCCGAGGGTGCGGGCTCGGGATTCCTCAACCCCATGGGAGGCCTCATCGTGTTGGGTGCGTCGATCACACATCAGCCAACCTGGACGCGGCTTACCCGCGCGAACGGCCGGCCCCGCCGCCTGCGCGTTCGGCCCGCGCCGTCGGCGATGACGGTGCTGGTCATCGTCGCAGCCGCCGTTTCGTCGGTGCTCGTCCAGTCGGCCGTCGGTGTGAGCGCTGCGCCCGGCGATCCAGTCATCGGTCCGTCGGGCCCTCCGGTCGACACATGGGCGTGGTGCGGGGTGCACCCCGACGACCCCACCGCCGCCATCGCAGCGCGGTCGATGGCCGTGACCAGCGGCATCGATGTCACGTTCGGTCCGTGCAACGTGCCCACCCCCGACTACACGCCGGCCTTCACCGCCAACCGCTACGTCTCGCCGGATCTGTATCGACGCCTGGTCGACATCAATGCCGCTGCCGGCATGAAGACCGTGGTGTTCGACGCGCGGCTGTGGTCGGCGAACCAGGCGGTGCGCATCGACGCGGCCCAGTTCTGGGCACCGGTGTACCCGCACATCGAGGCGTGGGACATGGGCGACGAGTTCGATCCGGCCCGCAGCGAGTGGCCCCTGCTCATCGAGCGATGGAACCGCGTGCTCGCCGATGTCACCACGGTGTCGGGCATTCGTCCGTTCTCGAACCACTTCTTCTTCGCGACCGACGAAGCACTCGACGATCTGCCAGGTACCCAGTCGCTGCTGTCGTTCACCCTGTACACAGGCGATCTTGGGGCGTCGGTCGCCCGCGCCCATGACGCAGAGGTGACCACCCTGATGTGTGGCGTGAACGCCTTCGACCACTTCGGGTTCACGCCGTCGCCCGACAAGATCCGCGCCGACATGGCAGCACTTCGGACGGTGGGCTGTGACCAGTTCCTCGTGTTCGGTGGCCAACGCGTGTACGGATCGAACTCCTTCGGCGTCTCGTCACTCGTGGACGGAGCGGGTGCGCCCACGACGTGGGCGCCCGCGGTCCAGGAAGGGTCGGGACGGTCGAGCTTCCTCGGTCTCGGTCCGGCTCGTCTGTTGGAGACCCGCGTCGGCCCGGGGCTCGGCACCGTCGATGGCCAGCAGTCCGGTGTCGGTCGTCGCGGTGAAGGATCGCTGAGCGGCGTGGACGTCGCCAATCGAGCGGGAGTACCGGGAGACGTCTCGGCCGTGTCGCTCAACGTCACCGTGATCGGTCCGAACCGTGCCGGCTTCGTCACCGTGTACCCATGCGGTGAGATACAACCCAACGCAGCACAACTCAACCATGCTCGCGGCGCGACGGTGTCGACGGCGGTGATCGTGAAGCCAGGCGCCGATGGGCGTGTCTGCGTCTTCACCATGGCCGACACCGACCTCGTGGTCGACGTGAACGGCTATGTCCCGCTCGGAGCGGCCTTCACCGCCGACGTGCCGGCCCGTCTGCTCGAGACTCGAG
Source organism: Actinomycetota bacterium (assembly GCA_043755475.1). Taxonomy (GTDB): domain Bacteria; phylum Actinomycetota; class Acidimicrobiia; order Acidimicrobiales; family Ilumatobacteraceae; genus VFMC01. The sequence goes on along the minus strand of JAYUSX010000162.1, from coordinate 612 downwards.
TGGGCGAGGGATTGTCCACGGTGGACGGTCGCGACAACGGCATCGGGCCACGGCTCGGTGGTTCGGTGACCGAGTTGCAGGTCGCCGGGCGGTCGCAGGTGCCGGGTCGCGTGAACGCAGTGGTTCTGAGCATCACGGCGACCGATGCCCGGGCACCCGGCTTCGTGACGGTGTTCCCCTGCGGCGGGTCGATTCCGAGTTCCGCAACGTTGAACTATTCCGTCGGTGGAACGGTGACCAACGCGGCGGTCACCGGACTCGACCCGACCGGTCGGGTGTGCATCTACACGTCGGCCACCGTCGACATGGTGGTCGACCTCGGAGGGTACCTACCGTCTGCGGCGCCGGTGTCGGCGTCCCCGCCCGTGCGCGTGCTCGACACCCGCTCCGGCCCCGGTCTGTCCACCGTCGACAGTCTCCAGTTCTCGATCGGCGCTCGTTCGGCAGACACGGTGACCGTCCTGCCGGTGGCCGGGCGCGGCGGCATTCCCCGAGGCGTGGGCGCCGCCGTCCTGACCGTCACCGTCACCGAACCGGTGCGCACTGGTTTCGTGACGGTGTTCCCCTGCGGCACCGATCGACCGAACGCCGCCCATGTGAACTTCGTCGCGG
>JAYUSX010000161.1:0-12053 GCA_043755475.1 Actinomycetota bacterium | reverse complement strand
GGCGGCCTACGCCGACCTGCACCTCCAGGTGCGCCCGGGTGAGGACCCGACCCTGCTGTCGGGCATCATCCGCCAATTGTTCGTCGACGACCTCATCGACCACGAGTTCTGTGATCGTTGGGTCACCGGTCTCGACGATCTGGCTGCGGCGGTCGAGGTGTTCACACCCCAGTACGTCGAGCACCGCGCCGGGGTTCCCGCGGCCGACATGATCGAAGCGGCCCGCCAGTTCGGCGGGCGCCTGCGCGGCGCGGTCAGCACGGGCACCGGCCCGAACATGGCGCCGCACAGCCTGCTCACCGAGCACCTGTCGATGGCCATCAACACCTTGCTCGGTCGCTACAACCGCGAGGGCGACCAGATCGCCAATCCGGGTGGGTCGTTCACGCCGCCATCGCCACTGCGAGCACAGGCGTACACCCCGAGCGTCGACGCGCTCACCAAGGGCACCCCGGCGCGGGTGCACAACCTCCACTCGTTCCGAGGCGAGGCCAACACGAGCGTGCTCGCCGACGAGATCCTGCTGGAGGGCGACGGTCAGGTGCGAGCGTTGTTCACCCTCGGGGGCAACCCGGTGGTGGCGTGGCCCGACCAACGCAAGACCGTCGAGGCCTTGGGCCAACTCGACCTGCACGTCGTCGTCGACGCGAACATGTCGGCCACGGCCAAGACCGCCCACTACGTGATCGCCAGCACGCTCAGCCTCGAACGCCCCGACGTGCCCACCACCATCGACCGCTGGTTCCCGCAGGCCTACACGAACTACACCCCGGCGGTGTTGCGGCCCGAGGGCGATCTGTGGCAGGAGTGGCAGCTCTACAGCGAGGTCGCGGCTCGGCTGGGCGTGTCGATCCCGTTGCCCGGAGGCACGATCGAACCCGGCGCGGCGGTGGATGCCGACGACGTGCTCGACCTGATCTACGCGAACTCCAAGGTGCCCCTGGCCGACGTGCGCGAGCACGGTGCCCGGGTGCATCCCGAGCTCGCCACGGCGGTGGCAGCAGCAGATCCGGGAAGCACGGCGCGGCTGAACCTCGCGCCGGAGGGCATCACCGACGAGCTGGCCGACGTGTTCCGTGAGACCACGTCAGGCTCGGTGCTCGACGGTTTCGATCCCGAGCGCCACACCTTCCGCGTCACCTCGCGCCGGCTGAAGAGCGTGTTCAACTCGTCGGGGCGCGAGCTCGACGTGCTGCGCACGCGCGAAGGCACCAACTTCGCCCACATGCATCCCGACGACCTCGCTGCCGCGGGCATCGTCGACGGTGGCACGATCGAGTTGGCGTCGCCGACCGGTGCGATTCGTGCCGTGGTGAAGGCCTCACCCGACGTTCGCCAAGGAGCGATCTCGATGGCGCACGCATGGGGCGGATTGCCCGACGAGCCCGGTCGCCTGAGCGAGTTCGGATCGAGCACCTCGGCCCTGATCGACGCCGACAGCGGCTGGGATCCGATCACCGGAATGCCCGTGATGAGCGCGATCCCCGTGTCGATCCGCGCCATCCCCGCCTGAACACCCGGCGATGAGAGATGAGTGGCGGTGGCGCGCCCATCTCTCATCGCCCGCTGTGGAGCCCGTCTGTTCGACACGAGATGTGAGAAGTAGGCGCGCGAGCGGCACTCATCTCTCATCGCGGTGTGTCGCGAGGGTGGTCAGCTGACGGTGAGGGTCGACTTCATCTTGTTGTGGCCGGGGATCGTGCAGATCAGCGTGTAGACGCCTGCGGACAGGGTGACGGTGTCGCTGGCCGTGTCGCCGCGGCTCGGGATGTCCCACACGTCGGGCAACTGGGTGCCCGAGGCATCGACGATGTGCAGGTTGTGCGGCAAGCTCGAGTTGTTGGCCACAGCGATGGTCACCTCGCCGGCCGAAGCCGTGTAGTCCGCGGCGTCCCAGGCGATGCCTTCGACCGCGGTGACGGTGACGTCGGCCGGCAGCGTGGTGCCGGTGCTCTCACTGCCACCGCCACAGGAGGCGAGGACGACCGCAGCGGCGAGGGCGAGGGGTGCAAAGACTCGGGTACTCATGTCGTGAATAATACAAGTCAAGACTTGCGAAAACACTCCTCTGCGTGAACTTCTTTCGCCGGACGTCACACGGGACGGCGATGTCGAGATGTGCTGCCTTGCAGGCGATTCTCGGGCGCCAGCGCACGGTCGAACAGATGACCGACGGGTACGATCGACCGCGATGACTGCAACGGATCACGCGAGCCAACCTCAGGACGGCACCCACGACTTCGGCGCCAACTCCTGGCTGGTCGACGAGATGTACGGCCAGTACGTCGCCGACGCCGAGTCGGTGAGCGATTCGTGGCGAGAGTTCTTCTCCGACTACCGCGGCAATGCGCCCGTCACCTTCGGCGGTCCGGCGGCTGCGGTGTCGCCCGCGGTCGCGCAGGCACCGGTAGCAGTGGGCACCGCCCCGGCCGAGCCCGCTGCCGATCCCGGACCGGCGGCCGTTGCCGCCACACCGCTCGCATCGGCACCGCTCGCATCGGCACCGCTCGCGCCGGCACCGCTCGCGCCGGCCCCCGTCGCCCCGAGCAACGGCACGTTGGTCGTCGGCGACGACGTCGGCGAGCCCATCCGTGGCGCCGGCATGGCGATCGCCGCCAACATGGCGCGCAGCCTGTCGGTGCCCACCGCCACCAGCTTCCGCAACGTTCCTGCGAAGTTGCTCGAGGTGAACCGCAAGGTCATCAACGGGTACCGCAGCCGCAGCGGACAGGGCAAGGTCAGCTTCACCCATCTCATCGGTTTCGCCATCGTGCGCGCCATCGGCGATGCCGTGCCGTCGATGAACAACACCTACGCCGAGAGCGCCGACGGCAAGCCACGCCTCATCCGCAACGAGCAGGTGAACATGGGCCTCGCCGTCGACGTCAGCAAGGCCGATGGTTCGCGCACGCTCGTCGTGCCCGTGCTCCGTGATGCAGCAGGGCTCGATTTCGCAGGCTTCCTCGGTGCGTACGAAGAGCTCATCCGCAAGGTGAAGAGCAACAAGTTGGCCGTGTCCGACTTCCAGGGCGCCACGGTCACGCTCACCAACCCGGGCACGATCGGAACGGTTCAGTCGGTGCCTCGCCTGATGCCGGGCCAGGGAGTGATCGTCGGCGTCGGCAGCATCGACTACCCCGCCGAGTTCCAGGGTGCCGACGAACACGCGCTCGGGTCGCTCGGCATCAGCAAGGTCGTCACGGTCACCAGCACCTACGACCATCGCATCATCCAGGGCGCCGAGAGCGGCATGTTCCTGAAGCGCGTCCACGAGCTGTTGATGGGCGAGCACGCGTTCTACGAGCAGATCTTCCAGAGCCTCGGCGTGCCGTACGAAGCCGTGAAGTGGCACTCCGATGTCAACCCGATCAACCGCGAAGAAGCGATGCTGCACAAGCAGATGCAGGTCGCCACGCTCATCCGTGTCCATCGCGTGCGCGGCCATCTCATCGCCGACCTCGATCCGCTCCGCTGGCGTCAGCCCGAGTTGCCGCAGGAGCTCGATCCGGCCACGTACGGCCTCACCATCTGGGACCTCGACCGAGAATTCCTCACCGGTGGGGTTGGTGGGATCGACCGGATGACGCTCGGCGACCTGCTGGGCGTGTTGCGCGACGCGTACTGCCGCACCATCGGTGTGGAGTACATGCACATCCAGAACACCGAAGAGCAGCGATGGATCCAATCGAAGCTCGAAGGGGTGCACCTCGATTTCACCAAGGACGAAAAGCACCGAATCCTCGAGCGGCTCAATTCGGCCGAGGCGTTCGAGAAGTTCCTCGCCACCAAGTACGTCGGCACCAAGCGGTTCGGTCTCGAGGGTGCCGAATCGGCGATCCCGATCCTCGACGAGGTGCTCTCGCGTTCCGCCGACGCCGGCCTCGACGGAGCCGTGCTGGGTATGGCTCACCGTGGTCGCCTGAGCGTGCTCGCCAACGTGATGGGCAAGAGCTACGACCAGATCTTCAAGGAGTTCGAGGGCCACGTCGACCCGTCGTCGGTGCAGGGCAGCGGCGACGTGAAGTATCACCTCGGGGCGATGGGCAAGTACGAGTCGGTCTCCGGCGCCAGCCTGAAGATCGAGCTCGCTGCGAACCCCAGCCATCTCGAGACCGTCGACCCGATCGTGATGGGCATGGTTCGCGCCCAGCAGGACCAGATCGATCCGCCGAACTCGTTCCCGGTGCTGTCGCTGCTGATGCACGGTGATGCTGCGTTCGCCGGCCAGGGCATCGTGGCCGAGTGCCTCGCGATGAGCGACATCAGTGGGTACCGCGTCGGCGGCACCATCCACCTGATCATCAACAACCAGATCGGTTTCACCACCTCGCCGCAGTATGCGCGCTCGTCGCTGTACTGCAGCGATGTGGCCAAGACCGTGCAGGCGCCGATCTTCCATGTGAACGGCGATGATCCGGAGGCATGCACCCGAGTCGCCCGCTTGGCGTTCGAGTATCGCCAGACCTTCCACAAAGACGTCGTGATCGACATGGTCTGCTACCGGCGCCATGGGCACAACGAGGGCGACGACCCGAGCTACACCCAGCCGCTGATGTACAAGGCCATCGCCGAGCGTCGCAGCGTGCGCAAGATCTACGTCGAGCAGCTGGTGAAGCGAGGCGACATCACGATCGAAGAGGCCGAGGGCGCGCTCAACGACTTCCAGTCGAAGCTGCAAGTAGCGCTCGACGAGACCCGCGCTCACGCTCCCGAGAAGGTCAAGGCGGCCAAACCGCCGCGCCCTCGCGGCGTGCTTCCACACGTTGTCACCGGTGTCGAGCGGTCGACCCTCAACGCCATCTTCGCCCAGCTGACTAACTACCCCGAGGGCTTCACCGTGCACCCCAAGCTCGGTCGCCAGTTCGCGGCCCGGGCCAAGCAGTACGACGAGACCGGCATGGTCGACTGGGCCACCGCCGAGGCGTTCGCCTTCGGTTCGCTGGTGCTGGAGGGCAACCCCGTGCGACTCGCCGGTGAGGACTGCCGCCGCGGCACGTTCAGCCACCGCCACGCCGCGCTCGTCGACTACGAGAACGAGCAGATCTTCATCCCGCTCCAGCACCTCGAGGGCAAGGAAGCCGACCTTTGGGTGTACGACTCGCTGCTCAGCGAGTATGCGGCGCTCGGGTACGAGTACGGCTACGCCCACTCGAACCACGACGCTCTGGTGGTGTGGGAAGCCCAGTTCGGCGACTTCATCAACGGCGCTCAGATCATCATCGACCAGTACCTCGTCGCCGCGGAGGACAAGTGGGGCCAGGAGAACGGTCTCGTGCTGCTCCTTCCGCACGGCTATGAGGGCCAGGGGCCCGAGCACAGCTCGGCTCGTATCGAGCGCTTCCTCACCCTCTGTGCCGAGGACAACATCCAGGTGGTCAACGCCACAACCGCTGCTCAGTACTTCCACCTCCTGCGCCGGCAGGTGCGCCGGGCGGTGCGCAAGCCGTTGGTGGTCTTCGCACCCAAGTCGCCACTTCGGTCGAAAGACGTGATGAGCCACATCGACTCGTTCACCACGGGTTCCTTCGAAGAGGTGCTCGACGATCCGGGGGTGACCGATCCGGCCGCAGTGCAGCGCATCGTCTTCTGCTCGGGCAAGGTCGCGTGGGACGCGTTCGCAGAGCGCGCCAAGCGTCAGGCGCCGGTCGCGATCATCCGCGTCGAACAGCTCTACCCGTTCCCTGCCGAGCAGATGCTCGCCGTGCTCGAGCGGTACCCGAATGCGCGCGACCTCGTCTGGCTGCAGGAAGAGCCCGAGAACATGGGTCCGTGGAGCTTCGTCGAGCACCGCACGTGGAGGGTGAAAGAGCGCGGCTACGACCTCCGTCATGTTGCCCGCGTCGAGAGCGGCAGCCCCGCGACAGGCTCGAAGGCGATCCACGACCAAGAACTGGCCGATCTGATGGACGACACCTTCCAAGGGTTCTGATCCCGGAACCGGCCGGATCAGACCAGGTCAGGATGAGGCCGGGTCAGGTCCGGTCAGGTCGAGTTCGAGGATGCTCGACAGCGATGCGAGCGCGTCGGTGGGATCGATCACCTTGATCGTGCGCATGCCCATCGCCGCAGCCGGCTTGAGGTTGATGCCCAGGTCGTCGAGGAAAACGCACTGGTGCGGCGTCACGTCGAGGAGCTCGCAGGCGATCTCGTAGAAGCGCGGCTCGGGCTTGCGCACCCCCACCTTGCTGCTCTCGACCACATGGTCGAACCGCGCCATGATCGCGCTGATCGTCTCTGATCGTTCGCGGGACGCGTGCTCGCCGGTCACGTTGTTGGTGAGGCACGCCGTGCGATAGCCGGCCTCGATCACCCGGTCGAGGGCGCGCACCATCGCAGGGCGCACCTCGCCGGACAGCAGCGCCAGCACGTCGGCGCCAGGCACGCGGTGCCCGAGCGCTTCGCTCTCGGCTGCGAAGGCTGCGTCGAACTCGGCAGGTGTGATGTCGCTGCGTTCGAGGTGTGCCCACGCGTTGGTGTGCGGATCGGTGGCGTTCACCCCGCGGATGAAGTCGGGCGGGAGGTGGTGCAGCTGCTCGTAGTGGTTGAAGGCCTCGAACGGGCTCGACAGGATCACACCGCCGAAGTCCCACAGCACGGCCTTGATCTCGTGCTTGATCTCGGGCGTGATCGCTGGCTGGGTAGCGGGAGGATCGAGCGGGCCGGTGCGGTCGGACATGGTGGCGATGGTAGCGACGGTCCTGATGGAGGTGTCGCAACCTGGTGTCCGAGCCCGACGGGATCCGGTGGTACGGCCCTCAGGCGTGGTTGACTGGGCGTGCTATGCCTCACCACGTCGTCGTTGACGGATCCAACATCGCCACGGAGGGTCGGTCGTTGCCGAGCCTCGCCCAACTGAACGAGGCGGTGATGGCGTTCATGGAGGAGCAACCCGATGCCCTCATCACCGTGGTCGTCGATGCCACCTTCGGTCATCGCATCGAAGGCAAGGAGGTGAGCGAGTTCGACGAGGCGATCGCCAACAACGAACTCGTCGCTCCGCCGGCGGGTGCGGTCGGTCGTGGCGACGCGTTCGTGCTCTCCATCGCCAACAAGGTCGGCGCGACCATCCTCACCAACGACTCGTTCCAGGAGTTCCACGGTCAGTACGACTGGCTGTTCGACGAAGGCCGTCTCATCGGGGGCAAGCCGGTGCCGCACATCGGATGGGTCTTCGTCCCGCGCATCCCGGTGCGCGGGCCCGTGAGCCGGAGCGCGATGAAAGAAGCCAAGCGCAAGAAGTCGGGTGGCTCCGAGCGCGTCGAGCGCGTCGAGCGCGTCGAGCGAGTGGACCGGGCGGACAAGCGCGGTGTCGCTCGGATCGGATCGGCCGAGGCCAGCAAGCCCATGCCGGTGCCGAAGGCTCCGCCGCCCGGAGCGCGCGTCGGCGCACGCGAACAACCCGTCCAGACTCCGCAGAGCCCGGCGAGGGCCGCAGCGACTGCGGCCGCAGTAGAACGTCAGCACGCAGCGACCTCGGCGCCGAAAGCTGGGCAGCAGGTGAACGACTTGATGGCGTTCCTGTCGTTCGTCGAGCACCATCCGCCCGGCACCAGTGTGAACGCGGTGGTCGAGAACTACTCCTCCCATGGCGCGTACGTGCGTGTCGGTGACGTGAAGGGCTACGTGCCGCTGCGGCTGATGAGCGATCCCGCGCCGCGCAGCGCCCGCGAGTTCATGAAGATCGGCGATGCAGTGACGCTCGTGGTCGAGAGCTTCGCCCCGGCACGCCGCAGCATCGATCTCGCCACGGCCGCGATGGCCACGGCAACGCTGCCGCCCGTGGGCCGAGCGCCGAAGCGTGCGAAGCGAGCGCCCACGACCTCGCTGCCCGAGACGGCAGTCGTGGCATCCACGACCGGAGTGTCAGCGGCGGCCGTTGCCGACGATTCGAGTGCCCTCACGCCGACGAAGGGCCGTCGCCCGAGCCGAAAGGCCGCCGCCCCACCCGCGGCTCAGGTGCCGTCTGAGGTCGCGGCTGCTGTCCCGGCGAAGCGGTCTCGAGTCACGAAGGCGAACACTCCGACTGCGGTGCCACCCGCTGCTCCCGCTGGGCCCGTGGTCACCGAGAAGGCACTGCCAGTGAAGAAGGCCGGACCAGCCAAGACGGCTGGGCCAACCAAGACGGCTGGATCAACCAAGACGGCTGGATCAACCAAGAAGGCCTCGCCGAACATCACCGTGGCGCCGGGCAAGAAGGCGGTGCGGGGCACGAAGGCGATCGCTCCCGCCGTTCCAGCGCCGGTGGCCACCAAGGCAGCACGGTCGGTCAAGAACGCAGCTGCCACTCCGACGAAAGCCACACCTCCGCCGAAGGCCACGGCACCGGCGAAGGCCACACCGCCGGCAAGGGCCGCAGCACCGGCGAAAGCGGCGAAGGCCGCAGCGACCCCGAAGGCCAGCGCAAAGGCACCTCGCACGGCACCGACGGGTGCAGCGGCGCCGCCGGAAGCAGCCAGCGCTCCGGCGCCGCGCACCCGCCGCCACCGCTGACCCCCGGCGTCGAGTCGTCCGAGCCGGGCCCACCGCTGCACATCGCACGAGCGGCAGCTACGGTCGTGGGGTGCGCATCGCCACGTGGAACGTCAACTCGCTCAAGGTCCGTCTGCCCCGAGTGGAGGAATGGCTTGCCGAGGTGCAGCCCGACGTGCTGTGCATGCAGGAGACCAAACTCAGCGACGATGCCTTCCCGGCGCTGACGTTTCAGAGCCTCGGCTACGAATCGGTGCACCACGGCCAGGGCCAGTGGAACGGGGTCGCCATCTTGTCGAAGGTGGGCATCGACGATGTCGTGGCGAACTTCGCACCGGCCTCCGGCGATCCCGATCCCGACGCTCGACTGATCACTGCCCGTTGTGGCGGGGTCCGTTGCACGAGCGTCTACGTGCCCAACGGTCGTTCGCTCGACAACGACCACTACCAGTACAAGCTTCGCTGGCTCGCCCAGCTGAAGCGGCATCTCGACGCAGTGGGCAGTCCCGATGAAGCGCTGGTCGTGACCGGCGACTTCAACATCGCCCCAGACGACCGAGACGTGTACGACCCGTCGAAGTTCGTCGATGCCACCCACACCAGCCAGGCCGAACGAGATCTGCTCGCCGATCTCGAGGCGTGGGGTCTGGTCGACGTGTTCCGACAGCACTGGCCGCACGACCGCCTGTACAGCTGGTGGGACTACCGCGCGGGCGACTTCCATCAGGGTCGTGGCCTGCGCATCGATCTGCTGTTGGGGACGCGAGCTGTCGCCGAACGAGCGTCGTGGTCGATCGTCGATCGCAACGCACGCAAGGGCACGTCTCCGTCCGACCACGCACCGGTCGTCGTCGACCTGCTCGACTGAAGCGTCGGCGCAGCCTCGTCAGGATGATGCCGGCTAGGGCCCGCCACCAGCGCGGGCCGGCGAGCACAACGCGAGCAGCTTGGGCGCCAACCGCTCGGCGGCGCTCACCCCGAGGCCGAGCAGCTTGGCCACGGCAACCACATCGGCGGGCGGGTCCGTGAGGATCGAGCGCAGCGTCTGATCGCTGCACACCGCCTGTGCCGATACGCCGGCGGCGCGCGCCACACCATCTCGCCACGAGCGAAGGGCATCGAGCGGATCGATCGGCCGTGCCGGACGGCGCAACATGGCCGGGGGCGGCTGCGGCAGCTGGTGATCGATCGTCGCCTCCACCGCCTCGAGCCACGGGCTTGCCCCGGTGGCGTTGTCGCGTCGTTGCGCAGCCCACGTGATCACGAGCTCGGTCGCGGCGCGAGTGAGGGCGACATAGAGCAGACGGGCCTCCTCGGTGCGTTGAACGGGCGTCGACGACGAGCCGTGCGGCACCAGGCCGACCTCGACGCCGGTGACCACGACGGCATCCCACTCGCGACCCTTGGCGGCGTGGAACGTGAGCAACGCCACGGCGCCGTCATCGTCGGGTTCGAGGTCGTCGAAGGGCTGACGCAGCTCGACCCAGGTGCGGAAACCGCCGGGTTCGTTGGACGTGAGGAAGCGGTCGACCTCCTCGGCCACGCGGGCACGGATGGGGGTCACCTCGTCGGAGGTCCACACCGACTCGGCCCAGGCGGCCAGTTGCTCCCGGTTCTGGGTGCGCGATGCCTCCATGATCGTGCGATCGAGGATGCTCGCGCCCACCGCTCGCGCCGTCGGCATGCCTGCGCTCGCGATCGCCCGCCCCAACAGGTCGAGCTGGTCGTTCGTTCGGGCCAGCACGGCGACGTGCTTGAGCCCGTACCGCTGCACCATGTCGCGAACGGTCATCGCCACGCGACGCGCCTCGTCGCGTTCGTCGTCTGCGGCGACGATCGAGATCGCCCGGGCGTCGGGGCGGCGCGACTCGGTGTCGTCGTGGATGTCGGCGGCCGTGAGGGCGGCCGACCCGGCGCTGACGATCTGAGGGGAGCAGCGATAGTTGCCGGTGAGCGAGACCACCGTGACCCCTGGGTAGTAGCGCTCCACCTCCAACAGCGTCGAAGGGTCGGCGCCGTTCCAGCCGTAGATGGCCTGACGGTGGTCTCCGACCAGGCAGATGTCGGGGCGACCGCCGCGGATCTGCTCGAGCAGCGCGAACTGGAGGGGGTTCAGGTCCTGGGCCTCGTCGACGAAGAGATGCCGGAACCGCCAGCGGACCACGTCACCGAACGTCGGATCGCGCCGCATCTGATCGAGCAGGTCGGCGAGGAGGTCGTCGAAGTCGATGACACCTCGTCGCTTCTTCAACGCGACGTATCGCTCGTGGACGAGGGTGTAGCTGTCGCCCTGGAGCGCCGGTCGCCGTCGTGCCGCGCGCGTCGCGGAGGCGAACTCGCCGGGTTGGATGAGGCGGGCCCGGGCCCAGTCGATGTCGGCCAGGGCGCCACCCGGTTCGCATCGCACGCGTGTTTCGGTGAGCACCTCGCGGATCAGTCGACCGCGATCGTTGGCGACGACCGGCGCGGCCGCCCCCGAGGCCATCGCGCGGTCGCGTAGGACGCGCAACGCCACCGCGTGGAACGTGCCGGTCTCGATCGGTTCGCGGATCTCGAGTCGCCGGAGGCGTCGGCGCAGCTCGCCCGCAGCGTCGCGGGTGAAAGTGAGCGCGAGCACGTGGCGGGCATCGGCCGATCCGTCGAGGAGCCGGCGAGCGATCCTGCGGGTCAGCACCATCGTCTTGCCCGATCCGGCCGCCGCCACGATGGCCAAGGGTGACGCAGGAGTGGTGACGGCGACGTGCTGTTCGGCATCGAGCCCGCGCAGAACGGTGGCCATCTGCTGCGCCGACCGCTGCTCGGGAGTGAGCGCGTCGTCGGTGGGGGTGTCATCGACCACTGCGCCACGATAGGGCTACGCTCCGCGCATGACGTTCTCCCAGAAGAACCTGAACGCGAACGAGACCATCGCGCTCGACCTGCACCCGCATTGGTGGTACTTCGCGGGGCCCGCTGTCTCCTTGGTCGCGGCGATCGTCTTCGGCATCTGGGCGATCCCGAAGAACTTCGACAGCGACTCCCTCGAGACGTTCCTCTCGTACGCCGCCATCGCCGCCCTGGTGGGCACCGCGATCTGGCTGATCGCTCGCTACCTGAAGTGGATGACCACCCACTTCGTCATCACCTCACATCGACTCATCTTCCGCACGGGGGTGCTCGCCAAGAGCGGCATCGAGATCCCGCTCGAGCGGGTGAACAACGTCAACTTCAACCAGAGTGTCTTCGAGCGCATGCTCGGAGCCGGCGACCTGCTGATCGAATCCGGTGGCGAAGACGGCCAGAGCCGGTTCGCCGACATCAAGCATCCTGACGAGGTGCAGCAGATGATCCACTCGCAGATGGAACTCGCCGCCCAGCGTCGAGGCAGCTACAGCCGCAGCGACGGCGGCACGAGCGTCGCGGAGGAACTCGAACGGCTCGAGGGGATGCTCCAGCGAGGCACCCTGTCGCCCGACGAGTTCGAGGCGCAGAAGCGCAAGCTCCTCGGCTGATCGCAGGCTGCTGCATCTCGTGCAACGTGTGGTGAGCCTCGTCCCATCCGTGACCGAGACGCTCCTCGAGTGGGGTGTGCCGGTCGCCGCCTG
>JAYUSX010000160.1:0-12092 GCA_043755475.1 Actinomycetota bacterium | reverse complement strand
CCGCGACCTCGACGACGCTGCCACGGCCGGGCGTCCTGGTCTCAGCGGCATCGCGCCAGGTCTGGCGCGAGGTGTGCGACTCCGACCCGTCGCTGTTGCCGGAGCAGACGCCGGAGTGGGCCGATGCAGTCTGCGCCTCGCGTGCGTTCCAGGACGTGTCCCGGTCGTACGAGGCCTCTGACGGCCGGCGTTTCGTCCTGCCCCTGTTGCAGCGCAGGGGGCCACTGGGGGTCGGCGGACAGCTCTGGTCGATGCCGTCTGCGTGGGGGATCGGGGGACTTGCGGGCGCCGATCAGGACCGGCACGTCGTGGACGCCGTGATCGACGACCTGTGCAGACTCGGAGCATGGCGCATCGGCATCCGTATCGACCCCCTCGACGAGCCGCACTGGCAACATCTCGCCGCCGACCGACGAGTGGTGCGCGTCGAACGCAGAGCGCATGTCCTGTCTGTTCACGAGGACGAGGACCGCCAGTTGGCCGCCCTCGGCAAGACGGCGCGCAACCGCCTGCACCGGTCGGAACGCAACGGTGTGACGGTGGAGGTAGTGCCCGGCCCGGAGGCGATCGGGCTGCATCGGGCGCTGTACGAGTGCTCGCTGCGCCGATGGTCCGAACGCACCGGTGAGCCTGTCTGGTTGGCGACGCGGCGCGCCCGACTCCGCGACCCGGCCGAACGGCTGTCCCTGATGGCGGCGCACCTGGGTGACCGCTTCGTCGTGGTGATCGGATGTGTGGACGGCGTGCCTGCGGCCTCGGCCGTGGTGCTGTTGGGGCCGACCGCCCGCTACACGCGGGGAGCCACCGACGTCACCGTCGCCTCCGACACCGGTGTCGCAGTTGCCGTGCACTGGGCGGCGATCGGCTTGGCGCGCCGATCTGGCAGCACCGCGTACAACATGGGGGAGAGCGGCGACTCGGCCGGCATCGCACGGTTCAAGGAGAGCATCGGCGCCGTGCCGGTGCCCTACGCCGAGTATCGGATCGAGCGTCTGCCGTACACGCAGGCCGACGCGCTCGCGCGACGCGCGGTGAAGCGAATCATCGGATTCTCCGGATGAGGCCGGTTGCGCCAACCCTCGTGGCAGACGAGCCATCCACCGCGCCGAGCGACCGGCTGCGCCGAAACAGCTGGTCGCTGATCGTGAGCGCGGCCCTGTCCGCAGCGAGCGGTGTGGGGTTCTGGTTGCTCGCGGCGCGAGTCGGCCCCCGGAGCGACGTCGGCACCGCTGCGGCGATGGTGACGGCGGTGATCCTGGTGGGCGGACTGGGTCAGCTCGGGCTCCGCAACGCGCTGATCCGGTATCTGCCGTCGATCGCCGGTTCGACGCGACGCGTGGTGATCACCGGGTATGGCGTGGCGACATGCGCCACGGCGGTGATGGGTGCAGCCTTCTTCTGGTGGGCGCGAAGCTCCTCGTCCGGGCTTGCGCCGCTGTTCGCCCGCCCATCCCAGGTCGTCGCGTTCGTTGCCTGCTGCGTGACGTGGGCGGTGTTCGTGCTGCAGGACAGCGTGCTGACCGGCTACCGATCGGCACACTGGGTGCCGGTCGAGAACATCCTCACGGCGCTGGCGCGGGTCGGGCTGGTGTTGGTGTGGGGTGGATCGGGGCCCTGGATGCTGGCACTGGCGTGGCTCGCACCGATGGCGGCCACCGTGCTGCCGGTGAACCTGCTGCTGATACCACGTCTCGCGCGTGGGCGGGAGCGCCCGCAGCACGACACCTTCGACCGCAGGCGCATGTCGTCGTTCGCCGCGTTCGACCTGACGTCGGACGTGATGCGCGCACTCGGCAGCGAGGTCGTGGTGCTGCTGGTGCTCGCTCGGTCGGGGGGCGATGCGAGCGCGACCTGGTTCCTCGCGGCAACCGTCGCGGCCACCCTCGCGGTGTTCGGTGCGAGCGCGTCCAGCGCCTTCGTGGCCGAGTGCTCGGCGCGCCCGTCCGAGTGCGACGAACTCCTTCGTCGCACCTTCGCTCACATCGCCGCCGTGGTAGTGCCGTCCACCATTGCGCTGCTCGCTGTGGCACCACAGTTGCTGAGGCTGTTCGGGCGCGATTACGTCGACGGTGCGGAGGTGCTCCGGCTCGTGACCGCCACTGCGATTCCGCAGATTGCGATCACACTGGGGGTCGGCCTCGCCCGAGCGCAGGAGCGCATGGTCGCCGCTGTTGCACTGCAGATGTGTGCCTCGCTCGGCTCGTTGTTCGGAGCTCTGTTCCTGCTCTCCTCCCACGGCATGGCGGCCGTGGGGTGGAGCCATCTCCTCGTGCAGTGCGCGGTCGCCACAGCGCTGCTCGCCGGACCATTGCGACCGGTGCTGAGCGGTTGGCGGGTTGACCCGCTCGCGATGCTGGTGGCTGTGCGCACAGCCGTTCGCCGTCGTCGGAATGCCCTTCTCGTGCGCGGCGTGCTGGCCGAGCTCGATGCCGAACGGGGGACGGCATGGACTCAGGGGGCAACCATCGTGCCGACCGCCAATGATGTCGCCATCGCACTCGTCGGAGAATCGGACGCCAGGGTGGCGGTCCGCGTGGCAGGCAGTGGTGCAGCGGCGGCGGGGATCGAACGCCATGCCGCAGCACTGCGCGCCCTGTCGTCGGACGGGGTGCGCCCCGGTGTCGTGCCCGAGTTGGCGGAGGTCGGCATCGTCGGCGGCTGCGTCTACTCGATCGAGGAGGCGATGTGCGGGCGCACGCCACCCGCCGAGCTCGACGTCGAGGGAGCCGAGGCGCTCGACCACCAGCTGATCGCCGCCGTCACGGCGATGCACCGCGCAGGCGGCGTCGCGCAGGTAGTGGTCGACGACGAGGTGCTTCGGCGGCTCGTCGATGCCCCGATTGCCGTGCTGGCGGCGGATCCCCGGCTGCGCCCGCACGCCGATCATCTCCGGTACCTACAGCGCTACCTCACCATCGCACTGGAGGGGACCACCCTTCATCTCGGTCGAACGCATGGCGATTGCTGGCGTGGCAACACGCTGGTCGAGATGGTGGACGGTGTGCCGGTGCTCACGGCGCTCGTCGACTTCGAAGACAGCGACGACCGCGGCTTTCTCGACGGTGACGTCCTGCACGCGGCGCTGAGTGACGAATCCGGTGACGTGCCCGGTGCCGTGCTCGCCCGCCTGCGCCGTGCGACCGACGAGGTGTTGAGTGGGCTTCCGGTCACGTCGCTCCTCGACGACCACCTGCCACCTCGAGTTCCACTGCTCCTGGTGTGGCTGCATCACAGTTCGAACGGGTTGCGGCGAGCCACCGGAGCGCGGCTGTCGGCGCGCTGGGTCCGCACGAACGTGGACCCGGTGCTGGGCTGGGCGTGGGAGACCTCCGAGCCATGGTGGCGTCATCCGTGCGCACCGCGGCCGCGGCGTCGGCGCGCCGAACCACGACCGACGCTTCGCCTCGTCGACAGGCCCGACCGCCGCGCTGGTTGACCCGCTCGAGCGGGCCGAACAATCGAGGTGGGTCAGCGCGGAGCTGACCGGCGAGGCACCGCGCGCGCCGGCCGTGCCGTCGAGTCGGCCCTGGCCCCGTCCGACCGCGTCGACCGCGTCGTCGCTCGCTGCGTCACGTTCGGGTTGGGCGAATCGACCGTGCGGGCCCCGAGCCCGCGGAGCACGAAGTCAGCGACGTCGTCGACCATCCGGTCACGTTCGAGCGGCATGCCGGACAGGTGCTCGCGGAAGACGTCGATGCAGGCGAACACGACCGGCAGAGCGCTCTCGACGTCGAGCGCCGGAAGGCTGCCGGACTCTTGGCCCTCCTCCAGGATCTCGCGGACCAGATCACGCAACGGGGCGAAGCAGTCGAGCAGGCGACGATGGCCTTCACGGCTCAGCTGCTCGGGTACGTCGCTCAGCGCCAGCTTCGGCGAGCGGGCGAACTCGAGCATCTCGCCGACCATGAGCCGGCGCAGCCGTGATGGCGCGTCGTGCAGGTCGGCCACTTCGTTGCGCATCGCCCCGACCAGGATCGCGATCCGCTCCTCGAGGTTGGCGAGGTACATGGACTCCTTCGTGGGGAAGTACCGGTACACCGAGCTTCTCGCGAGCTCGGCGCGCCGGGCCACGTCGGCCACGCTGACATCGCCGTATCCACGTTCGATCACGAGCTCGTCCCAGGCATCGAGCACCCTCCGCCGGATGCGGTCGACATCTGTAGCCGAGTAGGTCATGACTGGGCTGATCGTACCCGCAGCGACGTCGACGGACCGGACACCCGGAGCGTCATGACGTCACGATCACGACCGGATGGAGCGGGCTCGCGCCGGCGCAGGCGGCCACCGCCTTGTCGACCACGGCGACCGGGTCGTCGGCGGCATCGGATCGGCAGATCCCGATCCGGAGATCGAGCTGGTGTTCGTCTCCGGAGACGCTCACAGCAGTGGAGAGGCGGTCGAGGAGGCGGCGAGCGACGGAACGTACCTCGTCGGCGTCGTCGGACAGGGCGACGGTGGCGACGAAGACGTCCGGCGACCAGCGTGCGAGGGTGTCGCGGTGCCGCAGCGAACCGGTGAGCCTTTGCGACACCACGAGCGCGAAGTCCTCGGTGTCTGCCGCAACAGCGCCGTCGGCGACGCCGAAGGAGATCGCCACCACGGCGTGTGTCGCCGCGGCGCTCGTGCCCATCTCGTGGCGGAGTCGCTCAATCAGGCCGAGTTCGTTCGCGAGTCCGGTGAGTGGGTCGCGGCGCACACGATGGTTGAGCTCGAGCTCGAGGAGATGCAGTTGATCGACGGGTGGCTGAACGCGTGGCGCGATCGCGACTTCGAGCTGCCGGGACATCAACTGCAGGAAGGAGAGGTCGTCACGGCCGAATCGCCCGATGTCGCTCAGCTTGCCGGTGACGACGAGGAACGCTGTCGTGTCTTCGTGCAGCTGCACCACCGCGGCCATGCGGGCGTTCACGCCGGTCGCTCCACGGCGTCGAGCGACGCCGGGATCGATGGTCACGACCGGGCGTCCCGGGCCGAGGTTCACTTCGTGCGCGGCGAGCCACTCCCACGTGCTCGCCGGCTCGACCACCGTGAAGGTTTCGGCGTCGTGTCGGCATGACCGGACATGGGCTTCGCCGTCGATGATCCTGATGAAGCTGACCTCGCGTGCGCCGAAGGTCTCACGGGCCCTCGCGAGCAGGTCGTCCACCAGCTGGTCGCTCGAGCGCGCCTCGGCGACGTCGGCAAGCGACGCCTCGATGACGGCGAGATGATCGCGACGCACGATCGACATCACCTGGATCCGCTGGGCGAGGAAGATGCAGACCATGACCGGCACGATGACGATCGTCACGATGCGATCGTGGTGCCACAGCAAGACGGCCGCCACGGCGGCCGCGGCGGTGATGCACGTGAAGGTCGTGGCGAGCCGGGCGGCCAACGCCGCGTCGCGACGACTGGGGTGGTCGCCGCTCATCCACATCACGGTCTGCACGAGCACCATCGCGAGCACCATCGCGAGCATCGATGCCGCGAGACATGCAACGACAACGGCGAACCAGGTGCGGGTGTCGCCGACCGCCGTCGAGCCGAAGGCTCGGAAGACCACGATCGCCAGCACGTCCTGCAACGCGAACGCGGCGAGGTTGAAGGCAAGCTTGATCGGACGCTGGCGGCGATGGAAGATCAGTGCCGCGGCGGCGCCGATGGCGTGTGCCGAGATCAGCACCGCCGGTGGTGCCGCGACGAGTCCGATCACGAGGGGCAACTCGACCAACGAGAACGTGTGTGCATTCCGTCGATACTCGAGGTGCACCACGAAGACCTCGGCCGCAGCAAAGAGGCCTGCCAAGGTCAGGGGAAGGGTCCAGTGGACGTCGACCGACGTGTCGAACGCGACCCAGCCGACCCCGAGCGAAGCGCACATCGCAACGGCCAGGACGAACTGCTGGATCGGGCTCCAGCCGAAGGGCCGGTGTGTGCGGGTGTTGGCGTCGGTCAACGTCTGCCTCCGAGGAACGTGTCGGGCACTGTAGAGATGGCTCGTGGCCGCGGCGAGAGTTCGACGGCGCGATGAGCCGTATGGCTCATTGGTGAGCCGGCCGCCGCCCGCTTGCATGGTGAGGGGAATCTCAGGACCCCTCCAAAGGAGAACCATGGCGGCGAAGTGGCGAACAACGATCGGGCGCGTGCCGGCGCTTGCGGTGGGCCTGGCGACCACCGCTCCTGTCGAGCCTGCCTGTCGGGATGGGCTCCGCTCGAGCCGCCACCCCCGACGGCGGCACCGACGTCACTCAGGTGATCGCTGCGATCGACTGGGTCGTGCAGCACCGCCACGACAACGGGATGAACATCCGCGTGCTGAACCTGTCGTACGGCAACAACACGATGCAGGACGCCGGGCGGATCGACGGTCGTGCGCTCGCCGCCGCGCAGCAGAGCCGCCGCGCTTGGAACTGCGGCTCCTGGACCGGAGTTTCGTGGTCGGGCAGTTCGCGGAGTGGATCAGGTTGGAACAGCAGCGTCTGGTCGACGGCGCGATGGGGATGAGGCATCGACGTGGCCAGCGCACGTTGCCGGGCCTGAACGCGCCGGGTCGACCGCGCGTTCGTCGTCATCGGGTGCAGCCGTGAACCCGATTCGTGTCGTCGTCCGGGCGAAGCGGCTGTTGTGGAACGTCGTCAGAGACCTGAGATTCGGACGAGTACTGGCGGGCCAGCAGCCTTCAGCGGCCGCCCATCTCGGTGGGCGCGCCGTGGTGAACAGCGACTATGCAGCGCTGGATGCAGTCTTCCCCGGCCGCATCTCGCCCGACGACGTGTTGGTCGACGTGGGCTGTGGCCGCGGCCGAGTGATCAACTGGTGGCTCGCGAACGGGTGCCGGAACAGCCGGATCTACGGCCTCGAGTACGACCCCGAGGTGGCCGCCATCACGAGCCGTCGCCTCGCGCGGTATCCGAACGTGACGATCGTCGAGGGTGACGCGCTCGAGCACCTGCCCGCCGACGCGACGCTGATGTATCTGTACAACCCGTTCGTGCGCCCTGTGGTCGAGCGGTTCGCAGCCCTGGTCGCGGACACGTACTCCGGACGCCCGATGCGGTTGATCTACAGCAACTGCAAACACATCGACGTGTTCCGAGCCGACCCGAGATGGATCGTGCAGCTGGTGCCGATGGGTGGTGGCGCCGTGCCTCTGGACGACTTCGCGGTGATCGATCTCGTGGCGCCCTGAGGCCCGGCGCCACGCATCAATCGCTGTTGCGCCAGGCGGTCGGGTCGAGTCCCAGCTTCTCGAACCGGTTCACGATCCAGACCGGAATCTCCATCGGCTCGTTGTTCCTGATCGCCGCAACCTGTTCGCCGTCTTCTGCCCAGATGTGGCAGGTGTTGAGGTTCATCATCAGGCCGCGCTGGCGGGCCTCGGGTGAGCCGAACGCACCGGCGCCGTCACCGGTGTCGCGAGCTTGGGCGACGCGGAACGACCACATCGACTGCACCGCCACCGGCGCCATCGCCTGCAGCAGCGCCGTGGTGTGGGTGCACCCCCGTGGCCCCCCGAACAGCTCGCGCACCTTGTGGGTGAAGCCGCGAGCGATCGAGAGACCGATCAGGTGCTGATAGTGATCCTGGATCGTCGGGCACGCTGCGTGAGGGTGGATCTCGAGCACGGCTCTGGCGTCGATGATCTCGAGCGATGGAACCGAGATGTGCATGTCGACGATCATGTGGTGCACCGTCAGCGGCTCGGGGTCGGTGGGCACGTACAGGCCGGGCGGCTTCTGATCGCGGACCGATCCACGAAGCACGAGCGTGTCGAGTCCCTTCCGATACGCCCGAACGACGTAGGCGCGTTCGTGGATGAGTTGGTCGGCGGGGTCGACACCGGCGGGGTGTGGCGCGATGTCGTCGAAGACCTCGGCTCGGGACTCGAATGCCATCAGCAGAACTCCTCGAGCAGTTCATCGACGTGATGATCGATGCCGGCGATGATCGGGCGGAGGAAGAGTTGCTCGAGCAGGTCGGCGCCGCGCTCATTGCCGCCCTGGAGGTCGCTGACGATCACCGACGCCGTGCACACCTGCAACAGGCTCATCCGGAAGTCGTGCCAGCACTGGTCGAGTGAGTAGTTCTCCACACCGAGACCGGTGACGGTGCGGTGGTACTGCTCGATCAGCTCGGCCTCGCATCCTCGGCGTACGTCGGCGGTCATCGAACCGGCGACGAGGTTGGCGACGTCCCAGGGTCCGAAGTGCTTGGTGCACAGCTGGAAGTCGACCATCGTCACCACATCGGGCCCGGCGGAACCGCCGAACAGGTAGTTCTCGGCGCGGCAGTCGGTGTGGGTGAACGTGAGGTGGGGCTGCGCCGACACGTGGTTCAGCATGTCGACGTAGTGATGGCACGCCCGTTCGATCGCGGCCATCATGGACGGCCCGATGCGTTCACCGAATCTGTCGGCGAACGCGGGCAGGCGCTCGAGCGCCATGCCCTGTCCGGCCTGGTAGAGGGGGTTGTTCATCGGTGGCAACCAGGACATCCCGGCCAGCGTGGGGCTGTCCCAGAAGGGCGCATGGAGGCGAGCGACAAGGTCGATGATCTTCGATGCTTCGCCGGGTGTGATGCCGGCGAGCTGGTCGGGGCAGCGCGCGCCGCTGATGTCTTCGATCAGGAGGACGAACGGCGCGCCACCGTCGCCGCAATCGGCGTGGTACGGCTGAGGAACCCGTATCGCCAGCTGGGTGGCGACCTCGCGGTAGAAGCTCACCTCTCGCTCGTAGAAGCCCATCATCTTGCTGAGGAACTGGTTCTCCGGCGAGGGCGACTGGCACTTGGCGATCATCGTTGCCGGACCGCTGTGACCGGCGGCGTAGGTGAGCCGCAGGCGGGCGAGCTCGCCGAGGATGCCGACTCCCTCGCCGAAGCGTTCGGCGTGCACCTCGGTGATCGTGCCGAGGCGCCCGTCGAGCACCTCGTTCATCCAGTCGACAGTGATCTCTGCCACCTGTGCCGGCACGCTGCTCATGGCGAGCGAACGTAGTCGGCCGAGCCCTCAGGCGTCGGACTCAGGCGTCGGGGTCAGGCGTCGGGCTCAGGCGTCGGCCTGGGCGAGCGCCTCGGTGAGCGTGTTCCAGGCCAGTACCGCGCACTTGATGCGCACCGGGAACTTCACGACGCCCTGCAGCGCTTCGAGGTCGCCGAGCTTCACGTCGGCTGCCACCGACTCGTCCAGCTCTTCGAGCGACATCATCGAACGGAACTTGTGGACCAAGGCCCGCACGTCGGCGACGGTCTTGCCCTTCGCGGACTGGCTCATCATCGATGCGGAGCTCTGCGAGATGCTGCACCCCTGGCCGCCCACCTTGATGTCGGTCACGATGCCGTCCTGGACGTCGAGGTACACGTCGATCTCGTCGCCGCACAGCGGGTTGTGGCCCACGGCGTGGGCGGCAGGTGGCGCCAGCTCACCGCGGTTTCGCGGGCTGCGATAGTGATCGAGGATGATCTCGCGGTAGAGGTCGTCGAGGCCTGGCATGGGGAGACCCTTTCGTTCGAGTCGTGGGGTCAGAACCCGAAGATATCGGTTGCGCTGTCGAGGGCGTCCGCCAGCACGTCGACCTCGGATTCGTCGTTGTACAGGTAGAAGCTGGCGCGGGCGGTGGCGGCGGCGCCGAGGACCCGCATCAACGGTTTGGCGCAGTGGTGACCGGCGCGCACGCACACGTTGCGTTGGTCGAGCACCTGACTCAGGTCGTGAGGGTGGATGCCGCGGAATGCAAAGCTGAACGTGGCGCCGCGCTGTTCGACGTTGCGGGGTCCGTGGATCGTGATGTCATCGCCGAATCGTTCGGTCAGGGTGCGCAGTGCGTAGTCGGCCACCTGCATCTCGTGCCGGCGGATCTCGGCCATGCCGATGCCTTCGAGGAATTCGATCGCAGCACCGAAGCCGATCGCCTCGGTGATCGGCGGGGTGCCGGCTTCGAACTTGGCGGGCAGCTCGGCCGTGGTGAACCCGTCGAGGCGTACGTCGGCGATCATGTTGCCGCCGCCGAGGAACGGCGGCATCGCATCGAGCAACGCCTCACGGCCCCACAGGACGGCGATGCCAGACGGCCCGCACAGCTTGTGGCTGCTGAACGCCACGAAGTCGGCGTCCCAGGCCTGGACGTCGGTCACGTTGTGCGGCACGTACTGGCAGGCATCGACGATCGCGATCGCGCCGGCGTCGTGGGCTGCGCGGCACAGCTCGCGCACCGGTGTGATGGTGGCGAGCACGTTGCTCATCGCCGTGAAGCTGAACACCTTGGCACCGTCGAGCAACTGCGGGAGCGTGGTGAGGTCGAGCTGACCATCGGCGGTGAGCGGCACCCAGCGCAGTTCGATGCCGCGTTCGCCGACGAGCATGTGCCACGGCACGATGTTGGCGTGGTGCTCCATGTGGGTGAGGACGACGACGTCGCCCTGCTGCAGATTGGCCCGGCCCCACGACATGGCGACCAGGTTCAGCGCTTCGGTGGTGTTCTTGGTGAAGACCAGTTCGTGCACCTTGGGGGCGTTGATGAATCGCCGGGCCGCAGCACGGGCCGCTTCGAACGCGTCGGTTGCCTCGGAGGCGAGTCGGTAGGCGCTGCGGTTGATCGGGGCGTAGGAGTGCTCCATGAAGCGACTCATCGCATCGATCACGGCACGGGGCTTCTGCGACGTGTTCGCCGAGTCGAGGTACACGAGCGGGAGGCCATCGATCTCGCGCGCGAGCAGCGGGAACTCGGCACGGATCGACGCGACGTCGAGGGCGGTCATCGTCAGCCTCGGAAGCTCTCGTAGCCTTCGCGTTCGAGCTGTTCGGCCAGTTCCATGCCGCCGCTGGCGACGATGCGGCCTCCGACGAGGATGTGCACGTGGTCGGGCTGCAACTCGTCGAGCAGGCGCTGGTAGTGCGTGATCAGGACGACGCCCATGGTGGGTCGGTCGGCGCGCACTTCGCGGATGCCCTGAGCCACGATGCGGAGCGCGTCGATGTCGAGCCCGGAATCGGTCTCGTCGAGGATCGCCAGTTCCGGCTCGAGGATCGCCATCTGCATGATCTCGTTGCGCTTCTTCTCTCCGCCGCTGAAGCCTTCGTTGAGGTAGCGGTCGACGAACGAGCTGTCCATGCCCAGGCGCTTCATCCAGTCCATCGTGGCGAGACGCAGCTCGAGCACCGAAAGATCGATGCCCTTGCGGGCCGACAGCGCCTGACGCAGGAACTGGATCACCGAAACGCCCGGGATCTCCTGCGGGTATTGGAACGCGAGGAACATGCCGCTCTTGGCGCGGACATCCGTCGGCCAATCGGTGACGTCGTCGCCCTGGTACCAGATCGAACCCTGGGTGAGCTCGTACTCGGGGGAGGCGAGCAACACGTTGGCCAGGGTGCTCTTGCCGCTGCCGTTGGGCCCCATGATCGCGTGGATCTCGCCTGCGTTCACCGTGAGCGAGAGCCCGCGCAGGATCTCGGTGGGCGCGCCCTCGGCCACTTCGGCCGGACGGGCATGCAGATCGTCGATGCGGAACAGCTCGGTCACGGTGAGCAGTGTATTTCCCCTATCGCCGTAGTGGAAACCTACGACCGGTGGTTCCGCCCCGACTTCCCCCGGCACCGGTCACGTCGCGGGTGCGGTGAAACCGGCCATGTCGTCGAGCAGTGCGGTGACGGCGGCCACGTCGGTGCTCGGGTGAACGATGCAGACCCGCATGCAGATCTCGCCATGCCACTTCGTGGGCACCACCAGCGCAACGCCCTGTTGCGCACGCTCCTTGCTCCAGGCGTGGTAGTCGTCGGGGACCCAGCCGCGGCGTCGGAACAACACGATCGACAATTCGGGCTCGAGGAGCAGATCGAAGCTCGGGTGAGCTTCGACTGCATCGGCCACGGCCCTCGCCGCCGCCAGCGTCGTGTCCATCGCCGATGCGTATGCGTCGGTGCCGTACGTGGTGAGCGAGAACCACAGCGGCAGGCCGCGCGCACGCCGAGAGAGGTGGTAGGCGTAGTCGCTCGGGTTCCAGTCCGAGCGGTCCACGGCGTCGAGGTAGTCGCCGTGCTGGGAGTGGGTGTGGGCTGCGATCGTGGGATCGCGGAACACCAGGGCGGCGCAGTCGTACGGCGCGAACAGCCA
>JAYUSX010000159.1:0-1892 GCA_043755475.1 Actinomycetota bacterium | reverse complement strand
CCATCTGGTGCACGGCGGGGGTGAGCGGGATGTTGGCGCCGGCCATCGCGGCGATGCGGGGGCTCCACACGCCGCATGCCACGACCACGTAGTCGGCCTCGATCCGGCCTCGGTCGGTGACGACGGCCTTGATCTTGGGGAATCCACTGGGCTGGGGCTCGGTCTCGAGGGCGAGCACCTCGGTGTTGGCGAACACCTGCAGGACGCCGTTCGCGACTGCCTCGTCGCGCATCTTGGTGCCGGTCGCCAGCGAGTCGACCACCGAGACGCTCGGTGTGTAGTACCCGCCGAGCAGGATGTCTTCGTTGATGAACGGCACCATCTCCTTGATCTCGGCAGGCGTGATGAGGCTGGCCTCGATGCCCCACGCCTTGGCCGAGGTCATGCGCCGCTTGAACTCCTCGAGGCGCTGCGGTTCACGGGCCACCTCGATGCCACCACAGGTATTGTTCAGCCCGTGGTCGATGTACTGGTTCTGGCTGTCGATGGTGAGGAACGCCATCTCCTTGTTGTGATCCGTGGGGAAGATGAAGTTCGAGGCGTGACCGGTGGAGCCTCCGGGGTTCGGTAGCGGGCCCTTGTCGAGCAGGACCATGTCGGTCCAGCCCAGGCGGCTCAGATGCCCGACGAGGCAGTTGCCGACGATTCCTGCACCGATGACGACCACTCTGGCCGTGGTCGGCACGACCTGTGTCGATGCCGTCTGGTCGCTCATGTGATCGTCTCCCCGGGAGTCTGGCACCGGCGTTGCGCCCGTGGCCCGCTTGATATATCTTCATGATATCACAGCCTCGACCACGCCAACATCCCTGAGCGAACGTGCCTTCGTAGAGATCCGCCGCATGATCGTGCGGCTCGATCTCCCGCCCGGCGCGGTGATCCGCGAAGACGACCTGCAGGATCGGCTGTCGCTCGGCCGCACCCCTATTCGGGAGGCGTTGCAGCGCCTCGTGCGCGACCAGTTCGTCACGGTGATCCCGCGCAGGGGCATGTATGTGTCGAGCATCGACGTCGGTGAGCTGGCCACGCTCTACGAGACGAGGGCCATCATCGAACCGTACGCAGCCAGGCTGGCGAGCGTTCGAGGCAGCGCTGCTCATTGGGGGCGCATGCGCGCTGTGCTCGACCTAGCTCACGTGCCAGGTGTCCCGGGCGATGTGCTGATCGAACACGACCGCGAGTGCCACGAGATCGTGTGGGAAGCGGCCGACAACCGGTTCCTCACCGACACCCTCGACATGCTCTACGCCCAGAGCGATCGCCTGTGGCACATGTACCTCGCCGACGTCGACGACATGGAGCACGCCGTCGACGAGCACACGGCGATCCTGGACGCCCTCGAAGCCGGCGACACCGAGCGAGCTGCGGCCCTGACCGAGGCGCACATTCGCAGCTTCGACGAACAGATCCGCAGCGCGGTGGGTCGCCGTCTGCAGTCCCCGCTGGCCGGCTGATCGCGCTGCTACTGTCGTACGTGCGCCGATCACCTCGGCCGGGAGAGTCACGACGCAGCCAGCGTCGGGGCGCCGAAGGAGCAACCTCCCCGGAATCTCTCAGGCGAACGGACCGACCGAGCAGGCGTCGCTGGAAAGCATCCGATCACGAGTTGGTTCGTGTCCCGGATCGCCGACGGGGAAAGGGCACCGCCGCAGGCGATGCCCGAAGCTCTCAGGCAACGATGACAGCGGGGGAAGCGACCCGCCGCGTGCTCGATGCACCGGCCCCATAGGAGGCTTCCCATGTCCGACTCGTCGTACCAAGCTGGCGACCAGCGCGATCCGCGCACGCGCGGTTCCTCGTCGTCATCGGCGCTCGACGCGCTGGTCGAGGCGTCTCTGTTCGGAACCGACGACTTCGTCGGGCGGCACATCGGTCCGACCGCCGACGAACAA
>JAYUSX010000158.1:0-4796 GCA_043755475.1 Actinomycetota bacterium | reverse complement strand
TCGAGGAGCTGTTCGGCGGGGCCTCCTCCCGGCGTACTCCGCCGGCGCCGTTTGGTGCTCGCAAGGCGTTCTGTCAGACCCTCGACGGCGAGTTCATCTCACCACAGGACGCGGCACTCGCCGCCCTGTACGGCAAGGTCCGGATCGTGGCCACCGACCGCCTGGGCCGGCCGGTGCAGATGACCAAGGTGGGCCGGTTGTTCACCGGGCCGATGCGCGATGCGGTGTTGATGCTCGCCACACGGTGCACCCACCCCGGCTGCACCCGCGAAGTCACCGACTGCCACATCGACCACCTCACCCCGCACTCCGCAGGCGGTCAAACCGCAGTCACCAACGGGGCCCCGGCGTGCTCACACCACAACAACTGGCGCTACACCAGCGGAGCCCGAACACGCCTCCAGCCCACCGGCCGATGGAGCACCCACCGACCCAACGGCACCGACATCGCACCACCCGACTGACCCGACCCGATCGGTCCCACCCCGCGAACACACCCCGCCAACACACCCTCCAGTGGAACCGGGCACCTGGTGCCCGGCGCCTCGGCGCGCCATCGCGGCCGCCCTCACACGAGGTCGCCGGCTGATGCCGCCCTACCTGGCGATGGTGTCGTGGGGCGACGCCTCCTCCTACGAGGTGGCGTCCTCGATCATCGCGGCCAGGCGGCTCACGGCTTCGACATGGAGCCGGGCTGCGGTGTCCCTCTCGGCTTCGAGGGCACGCAGCACTGTCTCGGCCTCGCGAGCGACGGCTTCGGCGTCGGTCACCTTCCGCTGCACTGCCGTCACCGCCTTCGCTGCCGCCTCCACGTCGCGGCGGGCCTCGCGGGTCGCCACCGCTCGCGCCGCACGGGCTTCACGCTCAGCACGCTCTCGCGACCGACGCAGTTCGGCCGCTGCACGCTCACTGGCGCCGGCGTCGTCCGAGTCGCGCGCCAGGGGTGGGACCGATTTCAGCCGCCGAGCGGGCTTGGCCGTCGGGCGCGACTCCGACGCTTCGGGCGTCTCCCTCCCGGTGAACGCGGCGAAGCCGAACACCTCGGCTTCCGGGAGACGGCGCAGCGTCCCGTCGATCCAGGTGGAGGCGAGCTCGGGGTGACGCGACAGCTGGTCGACGATCGTGCGGATCTCCGGTCGACGAGCCTCGGCTGACGGCTCCCATGGCCGCAACGCGCCCACAGCAGTCTCCACGATGGCCTCGATCGCCGCCCTTCGGCGCTTCGCCATCTCCACGGTGGCGTCTCGGTCACCTCGGCCCTGCACCACAGCGAGTTCCTCGGTGACGCCCAGGAGTTCACGCACGTCGGCAGGGTCATCAGCGGCCGCGACCACGGCCCACATCGCCAGCGTCGGTCGAGCGAGCGCCTGGAATTGCTTGCCGAGGTCCTTGTCGCCGGCGGACTTCGCTGCCCTGGCCAGCCGGGAGCGCTCGTCGACGTACGCGCCGGGTGACACGCGGAACATCGCTCGCGCCGGATGGTCGTTGCCCATGCCCGAAGGTTCGCGCATCCGCGCGGGCCAAAGGATGCGTCAGTGCCGAATCGGGGCACGCCGTCGGGCGGCCCGCCGCTGCGCCGACAGGATCGCCGGGCTCGTCGCGTGCCGCCTGCTGAAGTGCTCGGCGAGCGCGGCGACGCTCGGGTACTCGAACAGGTCGAGCGGCCCGGCCACGAGCCCCAACTGGTCGCGCAACTGCTGGCCGAGTCGCACCGCGAGCAGTGACGTACCGCCGATGTCGAAGAAGTTGGCGGTGCGCGCCACCTCCCGGCGTCCGAGCACCTGGCACATCACCTCGGCGATGTCCGCCGCCAGCAGGTCGAGACCGTGATCGGCGACACGACCAGGGCCCGATTCCTCGGCCGGCGGGCCACGGTCGTCCGTACCTGTCGACAGAGCCCGCACGATGGTTGCCGGCACTCCGATCGCCGTTGCACCGGCAGGGACATCGCTCACAACCAGGGTGTTGCCTGCGATCGTCGCTCCGTCACCGATGCTCAGATCGGGAAGGATGCTTGCGTTGGAGCCGACGTACACCCGTTCACCCAACGTCACCCGTGCGTTGATGACCGCGTTGGGGGCGATCACGCACCCTCGTCCCACCTGCGTCCCGTGACCGACCACCGCCCCCGGCAGCACCACGCACGAGCTCCCGAGGGTGCTCTCTGCGCCGATCGACGCGTTCGCGTAGATCGTCACCTCGTCGTGGATCCGCGCCCCGAACAGCTCCACGTCAGGGTGGATGAGCGAGGCGAAGGGGATGCGGTACGCGGCGATCTTCTCGCGGGCGGCCGCCCGACCGGCGGTGGTTCGAGTGACGAGGTCGACCACCTCGTCCGCCGATCGATCAGCGTCACTCAGCCGAGCGAATCCTCCGACGACGGGGACCCCGAGCCGATCCGTTCCGTGCTTGGTGGCATCGTCGTCGAGCAGCACGATCCGTCCCCAGCGTCGGCGGACCCGATCCACCAACAGGGCGAGGCGTACACCTTCGACGTTCCCGGCGCCGCAGAGGTAGAGGGTGCTCACCGAACAGCGGGTTTCGTGACGGGCTGCCATGTCGGTTCCACCGGCACGTGGGCCTGGTTCGGTCGGAGCCGCTCGGCGGCGCCGGTCATCCAATCGGTGCACGTGTGACACCGCTCGGGAAGGCCATCCCAGTCGTGCTGCAGGTGCATCTCCCGGTAGGGGCCGAGCTGTGCCCAGAGGTCGGTCAGCGAGGCCTGCCAGACGTTGCCGGCACCTTCGTCACCCTCGGTGTCGCCCGGGCAGCGAGGCACTCGGCCGTCCCAGAAGACGTGCATCATCGTGATCGCCCACGGGCACGGGATCCGGTTCGCATGCGACGCCTCGAGGCCGGTCTCGAGCTGGCCACCCCAGCTGAGCTGGCGACGCACCTTCACGACCGCGTTGCGCGCCAGCCAGTGGGCCTTGTACGCCTCCACCTCGCCGGCGTTGTCGTCCATCACGACGAACTGCACCTGGACGGCCATGTTGCTGCCGCGCCGATCGCGCTCTGCCAGGAAACGCTCGACGTTTCCGTACACGACGTCGCGGTCGGCCCCGACCCGGTACTTCTCGAACGACTCCTTCGAGAAGCCGTCGACTCCGAACACGATGAGGTGGGCGCCCGACTCGAGGATCGGACCGTCGAGATCGGGTGTCAGCAGCATGCCGTTGGTGTTGATGTTCAGCGACTGCAGCCCGATCGAGCGGCCATAGGCCAAGCACTCGAGCAGGAGCTCGGGCTCCAACAGCGGCTCGCCGCAGAAGGAGAACCAGCACTCCGTGCGGGGTGACACCGCTGCGATCTCGTCGGCGCACTTGGTCCACAGCGGAAAGGGCATCACACCCTTCGGACGTTTCATGTTCGGGTGATGACACATCGAGCACGCCAAGTTGCACTCGGCGCACAGCTCCACCGCGAACTTCTTCGGGAACGGAAACCGAGCCAGCGTCGCCGCAATCCGCTCCAGCTCCTCGACTGCCTGCACACCGTGCGCCGCCATCTGTCGCCACCCTTGATCGTTGCCGAGGATCACGTTCCGCCTCGATGCGGACGCGCATCAGGGTCCAAGGTCCTCTCGCCGACGACGGGACGAACGTCACGTCTGTCGGCAGGGCAATGACTCAGGACGGCCAGGGCTGGACCGGTACCGTGACCAGTCGTGAATTCGCAGGACGGGATCTGGGATCGGCTGACGATCACGTGTGCGCTGTCGTTCTGCGTGCTCGTGGCCGGACTCAGCGTCGGCATCGTGCTCGGCGAACTGCGTGACGAACTGGGCATCTCCGGCGTGGTGGCGGCAGCACACGGGTCGGCGTTCGGTATCGGCATGCTCGTCCTCGGAGCATTCGGTTCGGGCTTCGTCGCCCGCATCGGTCGACCCGCCGCGTTCTGGGGGTCGTGCGGCACCGTGACCGGCGGCATCGTGCTGTTGTGCATCGGTCACGAATGGCCGATCACGCTCCTCGGTGCATCGCTTGCCGGAGTGGCCTGCTCGATGCTCGTGGTGCTCATGCCCGGCATCATCGCCGACCACCACGCCGACAACCGTGCCGCTGCCTATGCCGCCGTCAACGGCGTGCCGGGACTCGCCGGCATCACGTTCTCGCTGGTCGTCGGATCGGTGATCAGCGCGGGTGGCAGCTGGCGCTGGCCGTATGCGGTCCTCACGGTGTCGATCGGCATCGGTGTGTTCGCCGTGGGCAGGCGTGTCACCCTCCCGCCATCGGACACCGCCCCGGTGCGAGTGCTCCCGCTGTTCGCCCACCGCCAGATCGTCGTTCCGTGGCTGCACATCGTGCACGCCGTACTGGTCGAGTTCCCGGTCGGCATCTGGGCGGTCGTCTACCTCAAGGAAGTGGGCGGCGCATCGAGTGGCGCGGCGGCCAGCCTGGGTGCGATCTGGGGGCTCTTCCTCTTCGTCGTCCGAATCCGATTGGCGTCCGTCGTCGCCGTGTTCGGGTCGTGGACCCGATCGGTGGGATTCGCAACCGTGTTCGTCGGCGCCCTCGTCATGTGGGCCGGCCCCGGTCTCTGGGTGCGCGTGATCGGACTGACCGTCGTCGCGATCGGCGCAAGCGGGTTGTACCCCTTGGCCGTCGACGGTCTGTACGAGCAGGCCGGCGCCGACAACGTGACGCTCGGGTTCGTCACTGCGCTCGCGTCGGGTGTCGGGGTCACCGTCGGCCCGCTGTTCCTCGGAGTGTTGGCCGACTCGGTCGGACTGCGCAACGCGCTGTTGTTCGTACCGATCGTGGCTGCGGTCGGCGTGTACGCAGCCCGGCCGTCGG
>JAYUSX010000157.1:0-12224 GCA_043755475.1 Actinomycetota bacterium | reverse complement strand
CGGCGATCTGACGGAACGGTCGCGATGCGACGAGACCCAGAGCGTCGACCGCAGAGTGCACCGCATCGAGGGCCTGCAGCGTGGGCGGCGGGCCCTCCGCGTTGATGGCGAGGCGCCGCTCGAAGCGATCACCGAGCGAACGCACCGATCCGGCGGCATCCACCACGATCGTCAACGTCGCTCCTGCGACCTCGAGGCCGCCGAACCGCTGCTGCACATGCACCACCCATGCCACCTCGCCGCCACCGCTCGGCGCGGCGAGCGGCACGACGTCGGTGACCACCACGTCGGCGATGTCGGCCGAGTCGAGACCGAGCGCCGCTCGCTGTGTGGCGAGATGCGCCAGCGCTGCAGCGGTGGCTTCAGCGCCGGATCTGACCGGTGCTGCGGGCGCGGCGATGGCGACCCGGGTGAACAGGTTCGGTGCAGGCACGAACGATGTGAGCGAGGTCGCGATGCAGGCGAGAGCCACGGCAGTGCCGATCGAGCCAGATCCGCGCCGCGGACGCGCTCGCCGCTCTGTCGACCAGACCATGCTTCGGCCACGCCCGCGCGGCCGCCGGGGGCTCGTCCGTTGGTCGGGTGAGGTCGGTGCGGGCATCGTCGTGGTCAGGGATCGGAGTCGGCGTCGCGCTGCTCGGCCCGTGAGCCTCAGCCGGCGACGGGAGGCCGTCGTCGGCGTACGGACACACCACCCCACAGGGCAGCTCCGGCGCCCGTGGCGCCGATGGCCCACAGCAGGATCGGGAGTGACTCGCTGCCCGTCGTGGGGATGGCGCTGCCGGCAGCGCCGATGTTCACCGCCACGGACAGGGTGAGCGGCGCGTTGCTGGTCCCCTTGCCCGAGATGACGATGGTGCGCGCGCCCGATGCGCTCGCAGGGATGGTGACCGAGGCCGAGAACACCCCGGTCGCGCTCACCGCAGCCGACCCGAGGCCGGCCGCACCAGGGTCGAGCACGATCATGACCGTCGAGTTCGGCATGAACCCACCGCCCGAGACGGTGACCGTCTGACCAGGCGCTGGGGTGGTGTCCGACACCGCTGCCGGGGTACCTGCGTAGGGCGCAGAGATGCCAGCCCCTCCGCCGGACAGCGCGTGTGCGGTCGGCACGAGGTGGGCGCCGAACAACAGGGTGGTCAGCACAGCCGCGGCCACGATTCGATGTTTCATCGGTACGGCCTCTCGTTCAGTCGGGCGCCGAAGCGGAGAAATCGACCGCGATGACGGTGGCGTCGTGAGCATTGGTGACGGATCGAGGTGCGGGTGGTCGCCGTGTCTCGATGCCGAGCAGTGACCAGAACAGGCTCGACAGCACCGTCTGCGTGCCGAGGATCAGCCCGAGCGTGGCCGGCGCAACGATGCGAACCGTCTGCGACCCGTTCATCTCGCCGAATCCCGTGTCCTGCCATCGGGCGAACGATGCGAGCGCCGTCACCAGACCGAGCACGATCAGGCCACCGCCGACAGCGAGTCCGCGCTCGAGGGTGAGCACCCGTTTCACCCGTTCGTAGCGTGTACCCGTCGGAAGGAACCCGGCCTGCTCGCCGTACCTGCGGGTGAGCACCGCGAACCACATCGCCTGATAGCCGAGCACCGTGGCAGCGCAGGCATACAGCAGGGTGCCGATGTCGAAGCCCATGTTGGCGACCTCGATCGGGGTGATCACCAGGGTCGCCGTGGCGAGTGCGCCGAGGACGAAGGCCACCATGCCGGGCACGAGGAACAGCCACTTGGGGCTGTAGAGGAGAAGGAATCGCAGGTGCCGCCACCCGTCGCGGAACGAGCGCAGGTGTGGCGGGCGCGACCGACCGTCGGGCCGCAGCGTGGTGGGGACCTCGGAGATCACCCGTCGAGCGAGGGAGTTGGCCACGACCACCTCCGAGGCCCACTCCATGCCTGTCGTGTGGAGACCGAGGTTCAAGACGGTCTGACGGCGGAAGCCGCGCAGACCGCAGTGGAAGTCACGCACGGGGATGCGGAACAGCACTCGGCCGAGCGTGGACAGTGCCGGGTTCCCGATCCACTTGTGCAGCCAGGGCATGGCGCCCTTCTCGATGCCTCCGGCGAAGCGGTTGCCCATCACGAGGTGATCGCCGGCGCGGAGCCGTTCCAGGAACGGATCGAGGTTGGAGAAGTCGTACGAATCGTCGGCATCTCCCATGACGACGAAGGTGCCCCGGGCGGACCGAATGCCACCCATGAGTGCCGCGCCGTACCCCTTGTCGGGCACGTTGACCACTCGGGCGCCGGCCGCCTCGGCGAGCTCGATCGAACGGTCGGTCGAACCGTTGTCGGCGATGAGAACCTCACCGTGAACGCCACTGCGCTCGAGATAGCCCATCGCGCTGCGAACACAGACCTCGATCGTCTCTTCCTCGTTGAGACACGGCATCAAGATGGTCAGTTCGACACTGTCGGGATCGACCACGCGCTGCGCGGACTCCCGACGATCCGGGTCGCGCCCAGGGTCCCATTGCGCCATCGAGCCAACACGCTGTGTGGCCGTCATCGCTTGCCTACCGCCCGTAGAGCATTCATGGATCGAGCACCGCCTTGCTGGAGATCCGATGTGTCCGTACCCCCCACCAGCCCTCTCGAAAGCGGGCGTGCATGGGGTCCTGCTGGCGAAGGTACCAGCGGGTCTTC
This sequence comes from Actinomycetota bacterium, assembly GCA_043755475.1. Taxonomy (GTDB): domain Bacteria; phylum Actinomycetota; class Acidimicrobiia; order Acidimicrobiales; family Ilumatobacteraceae; genus VFMC01. Next base: position 9,575 of record JAYUSX010000157.1, on the reverse strand, counting down.
CGAGCGTGTCTCAAGACTCCGTCAAGGAAGGCGGGTGTTTCTCACGGTGCGGGCCCGAACGATCACAGGTGGTTGCCAGCCTCAAGCGAATGGGCAGGACAGGTCGGTGACTGGCAAGTCACCGTCCGTGAGGACGCGCACGATCGTCGCGCCGGGCCCCTCGAATGCCACCTCGAGATCACCCGCCGCCGTCGCCTGTCCGAGTGCTTCCGCGTCGATCCCGCCCCATCCTGACGGCAGGTAGAGCCACGTCACTCCACAGGCGCGGAGCGCCGCGATCGCGGCATCGTTGGGCCATCCGACGCCGGACAGCAGCGCCACTGCCCGTCCCGCTTCAGCTCGTTCCTCGGGAAAGAAGATCCAGTCGGGGCGCGACGCCACCCAGGCGTCGACACCCGCTGCTTCCACCCACCAACCTGTCGGGACGCCTTCGACGGGCGCGGCCAGCACCAGTTCGTCGGTGCCGGCCCGGCCGGCGAGCCACTCGGTCGCGGCGATCGTTCCTTCCGGCGTGAACCGTTCGTAGTACTCGATCTGTTCGTCGAGGCGCGACGGGGCCACGACGGCAACGATCGCCACCGCGATGAGCAACGGCCCTGCCGACCAGCGCTGCACGGCAGCGATGCGGTCTCGTCGGTCGATCCTGCGGGCCGGCGCCTCCTCCCCGGGCGATCGGCTCGAGACGGATGATCCACCCGATCGACGTGCTCCGATCGAGCCCACGCCGATGGCCACGCATGACGGCACCACGTACAACAGTCGAGTCTCTGTGGCCGCAACCGCCACCACCGCAATCACCCAACACCCCGCAGCGGTCGCCCACCATGTTCCGCCAGCGGCACGAGCGATCAATACGCCGACGAGCGACAGCACGGCGAACAGGACCCACACGGCGGCGGGCCATCCGAGCACATCGTCGATCGCCGAGCCACCGCGCAAGGACGACACGCGGTCATCCGGCAACCGCTGCCTGAGCAAGATCGGGATGTACCACGGCAGCAGCACCGCGAGCGAGGCAGCCATCACCGCGAGGCCCTGGCCCCACCGTCGCCTCCCGACGGGGAGGTCGCGCCATCCAGCGGCCGCCAGGGCACCGGCCATGAGTGCGGCGAGGACGCTGAGTCCGAACATCAGCGTCGAGACGAGTCCGGTCGCGGCGAGCACCAGGCCGGCGCGCCATGCTCGCGACTTCGTGGGCTCGCCCGCCCAGCGCCGTACCCGATCGACAGCCACGGGGAACAGCCCGAGACCGAGCAGCTGTGGCACGCCGCCCCACGCAACCGCTGCCGATGTCGGTGCTGCCAAGGCCACGACGAGCGATGCTCCGATCGCCCAACCCGGGCGCACGCGGGTGCGCAGCACGCTCCAGACGCCGAGACCGGGCGCGACGCCGGCCAGAGCTTGAAGCAGCCGTGAGGTCCACAACTGGCCGATCAGGGCGTCGACGCCGGTCGCCATCGCTGGCACGATCGGGGGGTACACCGCATCGTTCACGCCGACGTCGCCCAGCCAGCTGCGTCCGATCCGCACCCAGTTGCCCATGTCGACACCGACCGGGTCGCCATGCCTCGACAGGGCGACCAAACGCCAGATGACGACCAGCGCGACAGCCACCCAAGGAGCGAACCCCGCCCACTCTCGTCGAACACCCGCAGACAGCGGCTCGCCGGTGTGCCCCAGCGAACGATGCGTCGATCGACCGGGCACGATCGTCACCCGCAGGCGTCGGTGCGCTCGAAACTCACGAGGTTGGCGGAGCTGTCGAGGAGGGAGTAGCAGTCGGTGTTGAATCGCTCGGCGACGCCCGTGTTGCGCCACACCACCACCTGGCGTACGTCGAGGGAGTCCGCGAGGTCCTGCTCCTCGAAGCTCTCGGACGTGATCGGATCGACGAAGCCGTCGGTTGCGGTCCACACGAGGCCGAACCGTCCCGAGTCGACTACGTCGAAGTCGATCGGGTCACCGGTGTTGTAGATGGTCGCGCGGGCGGGAGCATCCACGTTGCTCACGCGGACGTTGGACGACAGGAGGCGGTCGCCGAAGACGTGCTCGACGAAGAGCTCGGATGACGCCAGCCGAGACACCTGCCACGCCTTTCCCGGGGTGAGGACGACATGCCAGTCGTTCGAGCCGCGAACACCGCTCTCTGCCTCGAGCGTGACATCCTCGTCGGTGAGCTCGATCTTCATCTCGATCTTCTGCGCCCTTCGGCTCCCGAACAGGATCAGTTCGACCTCACGCTCCGACAGCAGCCGCGCCTCGGCCGAGACCACGGGGAACGGCCAGCGAGTTCTGGCCACGTCCAAATCGAACAGCGGCGTGTAGTAGTCGTCGTCGAGGGTGGCAACGGCGATCGAGTAGTACCCCTCCGGCGTTCCCGTGACGGCGACCTGGAACCGCCCGTTCTCGATTCCCACCTGACCGGCGAAGTACCGCTGCATCGTCGCCCCAGCTCTGGTCTCGACGCCCACGGTCGACAGCCACGGCCCGATCGGCGACCAGGCGGGCCTGCCGGTCGCCGCGTTCAGGAACCAACTCGTCGGCTCGGCCGTCGATTGGGCGTAGTGGCTCGACGCCACCACCCCATCGGTCGATGGCAGGCCGGAGAGCAGGGCGAGATCTTCGGGTTCGACCCGCTCGTAGAAGTCGATCGCCGCGTCGAGTCTCACCGCAAAGCCGGATTGGGCGAGCACCATGACGGCCGCGGTGGTGACGAGCACCGGCATGATCGGGTCGTGTCGGCGCTGCCGCGATGCGAGCGCACGGACCACGGGTGTCCCGAGCTCCGCGACGGCGAACGCGATCAGCACGGGCAACACGTAGATGAAGCGCGACTGGTAGGACGGGTCGCCCTTGACGAGCGCCGTGCCGAGCACGAGCAGGGTGACGACCGCCATCGACGATGCCTGCGAGGCCCGGTGGAAGGCGAAGAACGGGCTGAGCACCGCGGCGACGTTCATCACGAAGATGAAGGTCTGTTCGCGTCCGGCCCAGGCGAGCAGGTTGACCAGCACCGAGAGGTCGGGAGGACCGAGCGCGCTCTGGCCGGGCGACTGGATGCCGAGGTAGTAGTAGAGCGAGACGCCCACGAACGGAGCGGCTGCCAACGCAACCGTGGCCCACCCCAGCACCGAGGACGGCCGGAACCGGCGCGGTCGACGATGGGCCTCGGTCTCCTCGCTCGAGTCGGCCGGCATGGCAGACGGTCGATCGTCTGCGCCGAGTTGCGCGGTGCGCCGTCTGGCGTCGCGGAGGTGGACGAGCAGAGCCCACCCGATACGGAAGCCGACGAGGTACATCACGAGCATCATCGCCACCGGATGCGTCGCGATCGATGCGCCGATGAGCACACCGACCAACCACGCGCCGCGCCGCTCCCGCACCCATCGCTCGGTCGCAGCGAGGGCACCGATCGCGAAGGCGGTGCCGAGGAGGTTGGCACCACCACCCCAACCCAGGATCTCGGCCGACACCGGTGTCATCGCAGCGACGGCAGTGGCAGCTGCGGCGACCGTCGGCCGGTGGAACTGGCGGATCAGTGCGTAGATCGCGAGGTGCAGCACGGCGTACGACGCACACATCGCCAGCAACACCGCCGTCCAGGGAGTGGTGATCCTGTCGATCGCCAGCACCATGGCGGGGAACACCGGTGGGTGGATCGTCGGAAGGATGTCGCGCGAGCCGCGAAGCCACTCTGCCTCGGCCACGAAGTGCGAGGCGTCGAGGGGGAGCCACAGCGGCGTCGCGCGCCGGATCGCCATCGCGAGCACCGCCGCGACGCCGATCGAGACCGAGAACGAGAGCGCGACCTCCCGACGGATCTGGCGGCGGGTCCGGCGTCCGTCGTTCGTGCGGGGCTCGGACGCCACGTGCGGGTCGGACGCGTCATCACCCGAGTCATCGGAGTCATCGGGGTCGCGGGAGTCACCGGGGGCGCCGGCCGCATTGTCGTCGCCCGGCTCGTCCTGATCCACGTCGTCGTCGACGTCCTCGAGTCGGGATGGGCGGTGCGACCGCTTGATCCAGGACAGCCGATGCCGGCGACTCGTTCGGCCGACATCGATGGATTCGTCGAGGTCGACTTCCGTATCGACGACATTGTCGACATCCACCAGATCGACGACATCCACGAGACCGACGGCATCCACGAGATCGACGATCTCCGCGTCCCGGCCGTCATCCCCGTCTCCACCATCCCCGTCTCCACCACCACCACCGCCGCCACCACCACGACCGCCGCGACCGCCGCGACCGCCGCGACCACCTCCACCACCGGTGCGATCGGCGGCGGCCCTGCGCGAACGGTCGGATGGGGCAGACGATCCCACCCGGCCAGAGCCCGTGCCGGCGGGAGTGAGGCCTGGGTCGTCGATCACTGCCGGGCGCGGGGAGACCGCGCCCGATCCCGGCTTGGTGCCCGGGACGTGCGATACAGCAGATGGTGAGACCTGCTTCGCCGAGCCCCGCGCGAGCGGCGGTTCCGGCGTCACGCCACCGTCATGCGCAGCCGGTATGGGCTCGGTTGCGTCGTTCATCTTGTGCAGGCCACCAACGCCATCGGCCACGGGGCGATCGGCGTCGATCGGCACCCGCCCGCCCGTCTGCGCCGCGGCGCGCCGCGCGGGGGCCGCCAGCCGACGCCGCGCGGTGTTGCGCGCGACAGAGGATCCGCCATCCGTCACGCTGGGTAGCTTAGTCGTCACCAGGTGCATTTGTCCCGCTAAAGTTTCGGGCATGCGAACGGCGGGGAGCGGGCCGACCGTGTTGGTGACCACGCACTACTGGCACCCGCACACCGGGGGCATCGAAACGGTGGCGGCGGCCCACGCACGAGAGCTCGTCGACCGTGGCTGGACCGTGAACGCACACACATCTCGCGCGGCCGGCAGTGCCGCCTGCGACGGCCAGGCTCCCCGACACAGCGCCGAGGGCGCGCTGAGCATCACGCGTCACCGGATGGCCAATCCACTCGAACGGTGGTTCAACGTGCCGGTTCCGCTGCCGGCTCCCGGTCTGCGCCGACGGCTGATGGCCGACGCGAGCCGAGCTGACATCGTGGTCGCACACGGCCATGTGTACCCCATCACCGTCGCCGCGGCCAGGGCTGCTCGAGCTGCACGTCGACCGTTCGTCGTCGTGCAGCACAGCCCGTGGGTCGAGTACCCCTGGCCGGTGGAGATGGTCGAACGCGCCGCCGATCGGGCCGTCGGTCGCCGCGTCCTGGAGTTCGCCGATCTGGTCGTGTGCGTCTCGGCGTTCACCGAGGACTTCGTGCGGCGGATCGCGCCCCGCAGCACGACGACGGTGATCACCAACGGCGTCGACACCGATCGGTTCGTGCTGCCCAGCTCGACCTCACCGTCTGGCACCGGCGAACGATCCCGATCGCAGGCGCTCGACTCCTCCGATGGCTCGAGCTCGGTCGATGCGCCACCCCTGCGGTTCGTCGCCGTACGTCGGCTGGTCCCGCGGACGGGCGTGGACGTGCTGGTCGAGGCGTGGCGCCGAGCCGACCTCGGATCGAGTGCCGAACTGATCATCGCCGGGACCGGCCCGGCCCGCGACGAGCTCGAGCGCTCTGCAGCGGGTCTGGCCGGCATCCGCTTCGTGGGCAGGGTCGACGACGACGAGGTGGTGCGTTTGATGCAGACCGCCAATGCGACCGTGGTGCCCACGAGGTCGGGCGAGGGTTTCGGTCTGGTCGCCGCCGAGTCGCACGCGTGTGGAACACCCGTGATCGCGACCGATCAAGGGGCCCTCCGCGAAGTGGTGCGTGACGAGGTGGACGGCGTGCTCGTGCCTCCGAACGACCCGGCTGCGCTGGCCGCGGCGCTCACCCGTTTCGTGGCCGACGACCTGCTGCGCGCACGCCTCACGGCAGGCGCACGCACCACCGACTGGTCATGGCACCGTGTCGGGGACCAGATCGACAGCGTGCTCCGAGGACTGGTTGGCGCTCACGGTACCGAGTGAGACCCGACTCGGAGCGCGACGAGAGCGGCTCGGCCCGGTGGTCAGGCAGGCGTGATCAGTCGGGCTGCGAGGCGACGCAGTCCGCGCAGCGACCCAACAGGTCGAGGCGGTGCCGGTGCAGTTCGAACTGCTGGCCGGCAGCGGCGTCGTGCAATGCCTTGTCGAGAGACCGTTCGGACGCAGCGCTGAGACTGATGTCGCGCACCACGCCACACGACGTACACACCGTGTGGTGGTGATGGTTGTTGGTGATCTCCTCACCCAACTCGTAGTGAGCGTGTTCGTCGCCCATGGAGATCTTCGCGACCAATCCGGCATGCTCGAGCACGGACAGGTTCCGGTACACCGAGCTCTGCGCCAACCTCGGCTGGCGCTGCAGGATCATGGGGATGGTCACGGGTCCGCTCGCCTCTTCGAGGGTGCGGAGGATGAGCTGACGCCCGGTCGTCAGCCGCTGGCCGTCCTTACGGAGACGGTGGAGGGCGATGTCATCTATGTCAGTCACTAGCGCGCACTATAGCGAATGGGAGCAAATCCTGAACACATCTTCTGTTTGTGGTGATGGGGGGTGCGCGACTCGAGATCTGGGGCGATATCGGGCCGTATCGGGCGGCGTCAGGGGCGTGAAGGTGGTCAATCCGCGGGTGGCATCGGGATCGGCGCGGCCCATGCGACGACGGCCGGTGAAATGGTGCATGATGAGTGAGCCATTGGGGGCATCTCGCCGACGCCGGCCTTCCGTCGGTGGCGTGCGCCGTCATCGCGCTGCAGTCCAACCAAGCAGTAACCAGGCAGCAAACCGGGCAGTCCAACCGGGCCGTCCATCGAGCAAGAGATCACCAGAGGGGAATCAGCCGCCATGCAGATCCGCGTCACCGTCAACGGCACCGTCCACGACAGCGAAGTCGAACCGCGAACGTTGCTCGTCCACTACGTCCGCGAAGTGTTGGGCCTCACCGGCACCAACATCGGATGTGACACGTCCTCATGTGGCGCCTGCAGCCTCCATCTCGACGGCGAGGCAGTGAAGAGCTGCACCGTGCTCGCCGTGCAGGCAGACGGATCCGCCATCACGACGATCGAGGGCATGGCGGCCGCCGACGGAACGATGCATCCGATGCAACAGGCGTTCATGGAGAACCATGCGCTCCAGTGCGGGTACTGCACCCCTGGCATGGTGATGGCGGCGACGAGCCTGCTGAAGGAGAACCCCAACCCGTCGGAGGAAGAGGTTCGCCTCGGGCTCGAGGGCAACCTGTGTCGCTGCACCGGCTACCACAACATCGTCCAGGCCGTCCTCGCCGCCGCCGGCGGTCGGTGACCGTACCGGGAGGGGGTCCCGATGACGATGACATTCTGGAAGACCATTCAAGCCGCGAGCTCGACACAGAGCACGAACTCTCAAGGAGCAATGAAGTGATCCCCGCAGCATTCGACTACGTCCGCGCCGACTCGGCCGAGCACGCGATCAGCCTCATCGGACAACACGGGGAGGACGCAAAGTTCATCGCCGGTGGGCACAGCCTGTTGCCGATGATGAAACTCCGCATGGCTCAGCCGAGTGTGCTCGTCGACATCGGTCGGCTCTCCGACCTGTCGTACATCCGCGACGCCGGCGACCACATCGCCATCGGCGCGCTCACACGGCACATGGATGTCGAGACGAGCTCCGTGCTCGCCGAGCACGTGCCGTTGTTGGCGCACGCCGCAGGGCATGTCGGAGACCCCCAAGTGCGTCACCGTGGAACGATCGGCGGCTCGATCGCGCACAGCGATTCGGCCAGCGACCTGCCCGCCACGACCCTCGCGCTCGGAGCCACCTACATCGCCCAGGGGCCGAACGGCACACGTGAGATCGCCGCCGCCGACTTCTACCAAGGCTTCTTCACGACCTCGCTCGCGCCCGACGAGATGCTGACCGAGATCCGCGTGCCGAAGATGAACGGCGCCGGCTGGAGCTTCAAGAAGTTCAACCGTCGCGCTCAGGACTGGGCGATCGTCGGCGTTGCGGCGTGGCGTCGCGGCAACGACAGCGGCGTGGGTCTGGTGAACATGGGTTCCACGCCCGTGTTGGCGACCAGCGTGTCGGGTGCGCTCGCGTCGGGTGCGTCGGCAGCCGATGCCGCCGAGCTCGCCTCGGCCGAGGCCGACCCGCAGAAGGACCTCAACGCCTCGGTCGAGTATCGCGTGCACCTGGCCAAGGTGCTCGTGCGACGAGCGCTCGAGGAGTCGAGCAAGTAACGCACCCGACGTCCGGGTCGGTTCACTGCGAGCAGATCCCACCGAGGGGTGTGCGATGGCCGCCCCTGGGTAGCGTCGATGGCCATGACAGCCGAGGTGTCACCGGTGCACCGCGATGCCGCGCGCTCGCCGGCCGGGGTGGTCACTGAACTCCCGTCACTGCTGTTCCTGGTCCCGCACGACCCGTGGTTCCGCATTCGGGTGGCCGCGATGGCAACGTGCGCCGCGGCCTATCTGTGGTGGTCGCGTACGCAGGGTCTGATCACCGACCGCATCTCCGGCGGCGTCGCTGTCGGCGTGTTCCTGATGTGTGCCTTCATCGGCACCCCGTGGCGTCGTTGGGCACAGGTGGCCGTCGACGCTTCCTGCTACGTCGGCATGTGGTTCGTGTACGAGAGCACCCGCGGTGCCGCCGACGGTCTCGGGATGCCACTGCAGATGGAGGTGTGGCGCGGCATCGACCGAGCGATGTTCGTCGGCCTGCAACCCACCGAATGGGCGCAACGCCACTGGTACGAGCCTGGTGTCGTGCGGTGGTACGACCAGGTGCTGTCGCTCGTCTACTACTACCACTTCGTCGTTCCCGTGATCGCCATCGCCGGGGTGTGGGCGGTCGGTCGGGTCGTGTGGGTGCGCTACATGTGCCGGTTCGCGTCCGTGGTGGTCTCGGGCTGCGTGATGTTCGTGGTGCTGCCGTCGGTGCCGCCGTGGATGGCGAGCGACGAACGCTTCGGCTTCGGGGTGGGCGAGCCGTTGGTGCGCCACGTGCGTCGCGGGGCGCTCGATCTGGGCTTCACCGGGTTCGCGCACGATTGGGGGGTCACCCTCGACTGGAGCAACGTCGTGGCGGCGATGCCGTCGCTGCACGCTGCGTTCTCGTTGTTCGTCGTGGTGTTCTTCCTGCCGATGATCCGCCGCCGCTGGCTGCGACTGCTGGCCTTCGCCTATCCGCTCACGATGGCCGTCGCACTGGTGTACTTCGCCGAGCACTGGGTGATCGACATCGTCGTCGGCTGGGGCGTCGTCGCAGGGTCGTTCGCCGTGTGGCATCGCCTCGAACGGAGATGGCGCGAGCGCGACGTCGTGGCGGTGATCGCTGCGCTGCCCGCAACCACGCGTGCCGCACCTGGTCCGGACCAGCCGGCGGTCGCTGCCAGAGGATCGAGTCGCTCGCTCTGGTCGAACCCGGTTCGCAACCCCGCCATCGTTCTGCTCGATCGGAGCTTCCTGCGCGATCTCACATCTGTCGACTCGACGAGTGATCCTGCCGATTCGCCCCCTGTGGATTCGCCCCCTGTGGATTCGCCCACCGTCGATCGGTACCGACAGTTGCTGGAGCAGCACCTCGACGACGAGATCCG
>JAYUSX010000156.1:0-12254 GCA_043755475.1 Actinomycetota bacterium | reverse complement strand
AACGTCCGTGTCAACAGGTATCCGGTGCCCTGCGAGGCGATGAACACCAGCAGCAAGGTGGAGATCACCTCTGGCACCTTGCGCCAGTACTTGAACAGCGCGGCGATGCCGGCCCACACTGCTCCGCCGGCGATCCCCGCCAGCAGCGCTCCCACGAGGACGAGCGGTCCGGAACCGTTCGTGGCCACGTAGGCAGCCGCAGCTGCGCCGACCGCGAGCTGACCCTCCTGGCCGATGTTCACCAGCCCGGCGCGCGTGGCGATGATCGCCCCGAGGGCGACGATCAGCAGCGGCGCCGCCTCGGCGAGGGTGTCGCCCCATCGCCCGGGATTGCGCACGCTGCCGTCGATCAGCGCCGTGAACACCTTTCGCCATGGGCCACCGGTGATCGCGATCAGTCCCGCCGAAGCCGAGAGTGCGATCGAGACCGCGACGAGGTACAGGCCGATCAGTTTCGCGGTGCGCTGACCAGCGGGAGTCGTCGTGCCGACACCAGCGTCGACGGGCTCAGGTGTGGTCATCGTCGGGCTCCGTGGGTGATGTGCCGGTCGTGTCGGACGTGTCGGACGTGTCGGACGTGTCGGACGTGCTGGACGCGATGGCGACGCCGCCGAGCAGCAGGCCGAGGCGCTCCGAGGTCGCCTCGCCGCGCTCGAGTTCGCCGATCACCCGACCGCGGGACAGCATGACGATGCGGTCCGACAGCTCGAGGATCTCCTCCAGCTCCGTCGAGATCAGCAGCACCGCGATCCCGGCGTCTGCCGCGGCACGAAGTCGACCGGTCATGTACTCGATCGCACCCACATCGAGACCTCGCGTGGGTTGTGCGGCCACGAGCACGGTGGGGTGCTGTCCGAGCTCGCGGGCCAACACGACGCGCTGCTGGTTGCCGCCCGACAGGCTGCCGAACGGCGCGTCGGGGCCGGCAGCTTGGATGTCGAACTCCTGCATCAACGCGGTGGCGCGACGGCGCATCGCGGCACGGTCGACGAGGCCGAACCTGGCGATCGAGCCCATCTGGTCGAGCATCAGGTTCTCGGCCACGGAGAGGTCGAGGACACACCCCGAATCATGACGGTCCTCGGGGATGACTCCGATCCCGAGTCGGACCATCGATCCGGCACGGCCGGTACGGGCAGAGCGACCGTTCACCGACACCGAGCCGGCGTCGAGGGTGACCAGGCTCGAGAGCAGATCGCCCAGCTCGCGCTGGCCGTTGCCCTCCACCCCGGCCACGCCGACGATCTCACCCGCTCGCACGTGCAGATCGAGGTCGTCGAGGAGAGCGACGCCGTCTCGGACGACCCGGGCGCCCTCGATGCGGAGCACGATGGGTCGATCGTCGGGGAGGGTGGACATGGCGGACGCCGACGCTTCGACGCCGTAGGAAGCGTCGGCGTCGGCGACCAGAGCGGTGGCGCCCAGCGCGGCAGCGCTGGCTCGAAGCGACACGTCGCGACCGACCATCGCCCGGGCCAGGGAGGCCGCGGACGAAGTGGAGGTGCGCGTGCGTTCCACCACACGACCCTGACGCATGATGGTGACCGTGTCGGTGGCGTGCAGGATCTCGGCGAGTTTGTGGCTCACGAGCGCGACGGCCCGCTGCTCTGCGGCCACGACGTCTCGCAAGGTCGTGAACAGCTGATCGCTCTCGGCAGGGGTGAGCACCGACGTGGGTTCGTCGAGGATCAGGATCTTGGGATCGCGGCGGAGGCACTTGATCAGCTCCACTCGCTGGCGCAGTCCGGCGGACAGTTCGCCGACACGGCGATCGGGGTCGATCGTGAGCCCGTAGTGATCCGCTGTCTCCATCACCTGGCGGCGGGCCGCGCTCCGGTCGAACTTCGACGCGTCGCCGAGGAGCACGTTCTCCCAGACGGTGAGCGCTTCGACGAGGCTGAGATGTTGGTGCACCATGCCGATGCCCAGCGCCGCCGCCGTCTGGGGATCGTGGATGACGACCTCGCGGCCGCCCAGAGTGATCGTTCCGCTGTCGGGTTGCACCAGCCCGATGAGGATCTTCATGAGCGTCGATTTGCCGGCACCGTTCTCGCCCAGGATGCCGTGCACCTCGCCGGGCAGCAGCTCGAGATCGACCGCGTCGCAGGCGCGGACCGGCCCGTAGTGCTTGGACACTGCGGACAACCCGACCGCGGGGGCGAACGCCGTGGCGTCCGCCCCCGCAACCGGTGCGTCCACGTCGTGACGACGCGACGGTGGTTGGGTCAAGACCTCAGCCGCCCGAGTACGCCTGGCCCTTGATCGCCCCGAAATCGGCTGCGAAGTCGCCGGCGGCGATGCTGGCGTACACGTCGTCCATCGCCGCCTGCTGCTCCGCCGTCGCGTCGCAGATGTCGGCGCCGGGTTCGGGATCGACGCCCACCTTGTAGACCCGCACGTCGCCCTCCTTGAACGTTCCGTCCAGGATGCCGACCAGGTTGGACGCGAGGTAGTCGCCACCGTCGAACTTCACCTGGATCTGGTAGTCGACGTCGTCGCGTGCGCACGCCTTCGACGAGCCCGCCGACATCGTGATGATGCCCGCCTCGTTGGCCAGCTTCACCAGCGGTTCGTGGGCGCCGCCGAGATACGGGTACACCGCATCGGCGCCGTTGGCGATCGCGCCGTTCAACGCCTCGGTCGCACCAGCGGTGTTGTCGAAGTCGAACGGGAAGGCGCCGGTGGGAATGTAGGTCATCGTGTAGGCGGGGTCGACTGCCTGGAGACCCATCTCGTAGGCGAGGTACGCCTCCTTCTCGAAGTTGAGGTCGCAGCAGCCGATGAAGGCCACGCTGTCGCCGCCCGAATCCTGGAGCAGCAGACCGGTGGCGTAGCCCGCGGTGTAGCTGATCTCCGACGAGTCATCCTGGCTCTGGGCCAAGCCCGGGTCGCCCGGGTAGCCGGCGCCGCAGTTGCAGTACCAGAAGATGTCGGGGTACTCGGCGATGAGATCGACCAACGGATCGGCGATCTCGCTGGCTCCCACCAGGATCACGTCGACGCCTTGATCGGCGAGGTTCTTGAGTTCGGTCGCGGCATCTTCGGTCGTGATGTTGTCGACGATGATCGGCTCGGCGAACCCGTTCTCCTCCGAGACGGCGATCGTCTGATCGACGAGCGCCTGGTAGTACGCGCCGTCGTCACGAGGGCCTGCTGCGGCGACGCCGAACAACACCTCGCCGTCTCCGTTGGTGTCGAGGTCGACCGCAGCGGCCGCGGCTTGCGTCGTCTCCGGTGCGGCTTGCGTCGTCTCGGGCGCGGCGTCTGCGGTGGTCGCGGGTGCCGTCTCGGGCGCTGCTTCGGTGACCTCCGAGGTCGCCGCAGGATCTGTGGCGACGCTTTCGGTGTCGTCGTCGCCGCATGATGCGGCGACGAGGCTCATTGCGGCGATTGCCGCGAGTGTGATGTGCGTTTTCCTCATGGTTCTCCCCCACGTTCGTGGTGTGTCGTGTGTGTCTTCTGCTCGCAGTGTTTGTTCGTGTGGTGTTGCTGTGTGGTTGATGTCCCTCCCGTGCCCCCGGCGCTACCTCCTCGTCTCGTGGTGCCCGGCCGGCACGGCGATCTCGGCGAGCAGTGCTCGCTTGTGTCGATAGGCGTCGGCGAGCGGCTCGCCCGAGGCGAGCGAGCGGGCGACGAGCATTTCGGCTGCGGCGTATCGCGTTGCTGCGTCGAGGACCTGATCGGCGAGGTCGGCACGAACGCGGACGCAACCCGCTGGATCGATCACGATGACGTCGTCGGTCTGGACGGCGACGCCATCCACCGAGACCGGTTCGCCGACCGACATCAGATGGGCGGCACCGTTGGGCCCCACCAACCGCTCGCCGGCGGCGAGCACCGGCAGGCCGATGGTCACCATGTCGGCGCGGTCGCGCACCCAGCCGTCCACCAGCACTCCCGTCGCGCCCTGTTGGCGGGCGGCGCCGGCCAGGATCTCTCCGAACACCGCGCCCGGCACGGCTCGAGCGCCGGCGAGCACCACCACCCGACCGCGGAGATCGCTCGACAGGACGTCGTAGATCGGGCTCAGTCCGGGTCCGGACTCGTCATGGACCAACTGCACCGTCAACGCGCGACCGGAGACCGAAACGGGCGCGGGCACCACGGGGAGCAACGGCGGCGTGAGCCAGCCGTCGAGCCCCCACAACGCGAGCACGTCGGCGATCGCCGAGACGGGAGGGGGCACTTGCCCCGGTGTGATCGTCACCCGGCGGGCCATGCCTTCCGGTAGTGCTGCACCAGCCACTTGTTGAACTGCACGTGGCTCTCCTCCTGCCACGAGTAGCGACCGCGAGCGGCGTAGCGGCTGTTCATGCCGCGCTGCACCTTCGTGGTCGCGTCCTGGTCCTGCTTCACGAAGACCTGCACGCCTGCATCGCTCATCGAGAACAGGTGGTCGAACATCGGGTGCTCGAGGGCCGATGGGTGGAACAGGTAGCCGATCTCCACATCGATCGTGCCGGCAGTCTTGGGTCGTACGATGAAGAAGAACGCCTGATCGGGTGCCGTGCCGAAGCACAGCGTCGGCGGCATGAGTGCGAAGGTGGAGCGGGTGCGTTCCTGTTCGGTGAGCTGTGGGAACACGGGCATCAATGCCTTCGTGGTGGCGTTGAAGCCGCCATCGATGTGCGTGTAGCCGTTGGTTCGGAAGATGACGTTCGAGCCGGGCGCCCAATCCACGGGAAACGCCGCCAACTCGCTCGGGCAGAAGTCCTGGATCGTGTGGTGCAGCTTGTTGGCGTGGTATCCGTCGTTGAAGTTCTCGAACATCACCTTCCAGTTCCACGGAAGGTCGGTGAGGGTGAACGTGCCAGGGCACACCGCGCGCTCGAGGTCGTAGTGCTCGAGATAGGGGGCATAGGTAGCGAGCGTGCGCGCCAATGGTTCGGCGTCGAGGTCGTGGTGCACGAAGACGAATCCCTGCCACACCTCGACGGCGAGCGCCGGCAAGGGGAAGTCCTTCTTGTCGAAGTCATCCGTGCGTTCCATCGCCGGAGCACCGAGCAGACGGCCGGTGAGGTCGTAGCTCCACAGGTGGTACGGGCAGGTGAACTTGGTGCAGTGGCCGTCGTCGTCCACCACCTGCATGCCGCGATGCTGGCAGATCGACGAGAACGCGTGCACCTGACCATCCTTGGCTCGCGACACGATGATCGGTTCGCCGTTGCCCGTGGTGGTGGTGAAGTAGTCACCCGGCTCGGGAATCCGACTGGCCACCCCGACGCATTGCCACTGCGATGCGAAGACGGCCTCACGTTCGAAGGCGAGGAACTCCTCGGAGGTGTAGATCTCCGGGGGCAGCGTGACTGCCGTCGCGTAGTCGGTGGTGCTCATGTCGAACGACGTGAGCAGGTCGTTGGTGAGGATGCTCATGAAGATGACCTCCCTGCGGTCTCGCGTTGCTGTGATGGCGAAGACGGTGATGGCGAAGACGTGGCGGCGGACTCTGCCGCCGGATCACGCAGCAAGAACTTGCGGATCTTGCCGACGCTGGTGCGAGGGAGTTCATCCACGAACTCGATGTCGCGCGGTCGCTTCGCCTTGGTGAGACGGTCGTTGCACCACGCCATCAGCTCGTCGAGCGATGGTGGGTTCGCTGGGTCGGTGGCCACCACGAACGCAACCGGAACTTCGTCGCGGATGGCATCGCTGCGGCCGACCACGGCAGCTTCGAGCACCTGCGGGTGGGAGGACAGCACCTGCTCCACCTCCACGGTCGACACGTTCTCGCCCGCCACCTTCAGCACGTCGGCGCGGCGGCCGGCGAAGGTGAAGCGGCCGAGGGCGTCGCGCTCGGCCCGGTCGCCGGTGAGGAACCAGCCGTCGCGGAACGACGCTGCCGTGGTGGCCGGGTCGTCGAGGTACTCGAGGAACAGCGTGGTGCCGGGCGTCCCTCCCACCGCGATCTCGCCGATCTCTCCCGGTTCGACCGATCGCCCGTCGGCTGCTTGCACGTCGACCAGGCAACTCCGGGTGACGAAGCCCATCGAGCTCGGCACCGGATCGTCGGTCCGATCGGTGAGCACCGCCGGGATGGTCTCGGTCATGCCGTAGAGCTGTCGGGGCGAGCAGCCGAGGAGATCGCTCAGCACGGCGTACTGGTCATCGGCGATGTTCATCGCATACCAGCAGTGTTCGAGGGCACAGCCAGAAACGGGGGTGGCGCCACGCTGCAGGATCATGCGGATCGGCGCGGCGAACAAGCTGGCATGGGTGGCCGAATGGCGCGCCGCCTGCGACACGAACCCGCTCGCAGAGAACGTGTGCATCAACGCCACGGAGGCACCGACCGTGATCGCTGACGCGAAGCTGTAGTACTGGGCGTTGGCATGGAAAAGCGGCAGCACGACCAACTGTCGGTGTGCCGACGTGAGCTTCGCCGCACTCGCCATCGTGACGCCGGAGAAGGCGTAGTTGGCCTGGGTGATCACCACGCCCTTCGGCGCACCGGTGGTGCCCGAGGTGAACATCACGGCGGCACGATCGAGCGGCTCGACATCCGGCCATGTGCCGATCGTGTCGGTGCCGAACAGCTCGAGCGAGGTGTCGGCCTCGTCGATGGAGATCGTGTGGATCCGGCCTCCCGAGGCCGACACTGCTTCGTCGTACACCGGACGCCGATCCGCGGCACAGAACCCGATGATCGGAGCCGTACGCCGAAGGTGCCCGGCCAGTTCGTTCGCTGTCCCCATCGGGTCCGACGGCACGATCCATGCCCCCAGCGCATTGGTCGCCAGCCAGACCGCCACGAACGTGGGCGAGTTCGTGAGGGCCAGGTGCACCGCGTCGCCGCGGCCGACGCCGCGAGCGCACAGCTGCGTCGCAACGCGACGGACGACGACATCGAACTCGCCGTAGGTCCACTGCCGCACCGATCCGTCCGGACCCTCGAACGTCAGGAAGCTCGCATCGGCCGCGCCGGCGACCGCGCGGTGCCACGCTCCCGAGAGAGTGCCCGGATCGTTCATGTCATGATCCTCCGACTGCGTCGGGGACGCTCGATGTCGGGGCGCCGTAGCCGCCGCCACCGGGAAGGTCGAGCCGCACGTGATCGCCTGGCTGCAAGGTGACGCGAGCTTGGGTACGCACGGGTTCACCGTTCACGGTGAACGCTCCGGCGCCGCCCTCGAGGCCACCGAAGATGCCTTCGGGGGCGTGGGTGAGCCGCGAGGTGACGGCGTTCAACTGCCACGCGCGTTCGGTGTCGACCGTGAACTCGATCGTCTGGCCGAGCCCGCCCACCTGAGCCCCGTCACCCCCGCTTCCTCGACGCAGTTCCTTGCGAAGGAAGCGGATCGGGGCAGACGCCTCCACCACCTCGATCGGGACTGCCGACACCCCGGTGGGGTACGAGCACGCCGACAGGCCCGGCTTGCTGGCACGGGCACCGACACCGCCCGCGTAGGTGAACATCGCCGTGATGAACGGTCGACCGTCGTCGTGGTTGCCGCTCACCTGCATCGTCCAGACGGCCCCGGAGCCCTCGGCCATCGCCTGCGCGGGCCTGATCTGAGCCAATGCCTTCAGGAGCGCATTGGGCAGGAACATGCCCACGACATGTCGCGCGGTGCACGGTTGCGGTGAGACGGCGTTCACGATCGAGCCGACCGGCGCCTCCACCTTGATCGGGGCGAGGCTGCCGTGGTTGTTCGGCAGCTCGGGGTTGAGCACCGATCGAACGGTGAACGTGGTGTATGCGTGCGTGTAGTTCTTCACCACGTTGATGCCGTATGGGCTGGCGCCCGATGAGCCTTCGTAATCGACGGTGATCTCGCCGGCCACCGGATCGACGATCACCGCGCACACGATGTCGATCTCGCTGCCGTCTGCCAGGTCGAGAACGGCGCTCGCCCGATAGGTGCCCGCGGGCAGCTCACGGATGCTGGCTCGGGTGGCCGCCTCCGAACGGGTGATGATCTCGTCGGCGAGGGCCTCGATGTCGTCGAGGTCGTGGCGATCACACAGCGCACGGAGGCGCTGCGCGCCGACTTCGCCGCTGGCCATCTGAGCGTGCAGGTCGCCGGCCATGTGGTCGGGTTGGCGCACGTTGGAGAGGATGAACTTCCACGCGTCGTGGTTGCGCTCGCCGGCGATCATCAGCCGCACGATCGGGATCCAGATGCCTTCTTCGAAGACGTCGCGCGCGCCGGCCCCGATGCCGTAGCCGCCGACGTCGGTGTGATGGATGGTCGATCCGAAGAACGCGATAACGCGACCTCCCCGGAACACGGGGTACAGCACGGTCACGTCGAGCAACTGGCCGGCCGTCTTGTACGGGTCGTTGGTGATCAGCACGTCGCCCTCGACGAGCGAGTCGGTCGGATACTCCTCAAGGATCGCCGACGCCGCGCGAGCGAGCGAGTTGATGTGCCCGGGCGTGCCCGTGACAGCCTGCGCCACCATGCGGCCACGCCGGTCGAACACCGCGTTCGCCAGGTCGCCCGCCTCGCGCACGATCGGCGAGAACGCGGCGCGCTGGAGCGCGCGCGCCTGTTCGTTCACGGTGGCGATGAGGCTCTGCCACAACACCTCGAGCTCGATCGGATCGAACGTGCGTGTCATCGCGTGTCTCCTTCGACTCCCTTGGCGGTGGATCGTTCGGCGAGGAGGGAACCATCGGGCAGCACCGAGGCGATCCAGCCCGGGCGGATGACGGCGGTGGTCTCGCGCTCTTCGACGATCGCCGGGCCCTCGATGCGTTGCCCGACGCCGAGGTCGGTGCGGCGGTACACCGGCGTGGCCACGGCAGCGGTGCCTCGGTCGAAGCGGACGGGGCGATGACGGACAGGTTCGCCGATCGAGGTTCCGACGACCGCGGTGGGTTCGACCGTCGCCGCCGGGGCGAAGGCCGACAGCCGCCACGTCACTGCCTCCACACCCACGTCCGGAATCGTGAGGCCGTAGATGCGCCGGTAGTCGGCCTCGAACATCTCCACCACTTGGTCGTCGGTGGCAGGCCACTCGTCGCCACTGGTCTCGCCCACCCAGATGGTGATCTCGTTGCCTTGGCCTTCGTAGCGGGCGTCGAGGCCGTACCGGAAGCGGATGGCTTCGGGGGCGACGCCGGCTGCCGCCAACACGCGGCGGCCCTCGTCGCGGAGCTCGCTCAGCAGCGTGTCGCGTTCGGTGAGATCGACCGAGGCGAGGCTGCGCACCATGCTGCGCCCCAGATCGATGCGCACCGGGGTGACGAGGGTGCCGAACGCCGAGAGCACGCTGGCGTTGACCGGGAACACGACCCGGGGTGACTCGAGCAGCTCGGCCACACCGCATGCGTGAACCGGGCCGGCGCCACCGAATGCGAGCAGAGTGATGCCACGCAGATCGGCTCCCTGTTCCACGGCGTGCATGCGCGAGGCGGCGGCCATGTTCTGGTTCACGAGCTCTTGGATGCCGGCCGCGGTGTCGTCGGCAGAGAGACCGAGCGGCGTCGCGACCGAGGTGAGCGCGGCAGCGCACGCGTCCATGTCGAGGATCATGTCGCCTCCGAGGAAGAAGGAGGCGTCGAGCAGCCCGAGGGAGAGGTCGGCGTCGGTCACGGCCGGCTTGGTGCCACCACGCCCATAGCACGCAGGGCCGGGATCGGCACCCGCCGACTCTGGTCCCACCTTCAGCAGCCCGAGTTCATCGATGCGCGCCTGGCTGCCGCCACCTGCGCCGATCTCGACCAGATCGACCGATGGCACCGAGACCGGGAAGCCCGACCCCTTCTTGAAGCGGTACACACGGGCGACCTCGAAGGTGTTCGTGAGCTCGGGCTCGCCGTCGACGATGAGGCACGACTTGGCCGTGGTGCCGCCCATGTCGAAACACAGCAGGCGGTCCTCGCCGAGACGCTTCGCGAACCAGCTGCCGGCGAGCGCGCCCGCCGCAGGGCCTGACTCGACCAACCGGATCGGGGCGCGGGCCGCGTCGTTGGCAGACACGACGCCGCCGTTCGACAGCATCATCAGCACCGACCCTCCGAACCCCTCGCCGGCGAGCCACTTCTGCAACTCGTCGAGGTACGGGCCGATGATCGGCATCGTCGCTGCGTTGCAGGCGGTGGTGATCATGCGTGGGTACTCGCGGATCTGCGGCGAGATGTCCGACGAGATGCACACGGGCACGCCCAGCGCGGTACGCAGGTGCTCGGCAATGATCCGCTCGTTGGCCGGGTTGGCGTACGAGTTGATGAGGCAGATGCCGACGGCTTCCACTCGTGCCGCACGGAGCTGGTCGGTGATCGCCGCGAGGCCCGCCGGGGTGGGGCCGCTGACGGCGTGACCGTGGGGGTCGGTGCGCTCGTCGATCTCGACCACGCGGTCGCGTGGCACCGGCGGGGCCGGGAACTCGATCTGCAGGTCGTACATGTCGTAGCGATGCTCGTTGCGGATGAGCAGGGTGTCGCCGAAGCCCGACGTCGTGACCACACCCGCACGGCCGATCTTCCCTTCGATCAGCGCATTCGTGATCAGCGTGGTCGCGTGCACGATCGGGGCGGTGATGTCGGAGGGGCGCACCTCCGCTTTCGCAAGGAGTTGGGTGACGCCGGTGCGCACGCCGTCGAGGGGAGCGCTCGGAGTGGTGAGGGTCTTGTCGACGACCACCCGGCCCGACGTCGCATCGAACAGCACGACGTCGGTGAACGTGCCACCGATGTCGACGGCGAGCCTCCAGTCGGCGCTCACGTGGCACCGCCCGCTCGCTTGCTCTGAGCGGGCAGCTCGCCCCGCATGGTTCGCGGCGGCGCGAAGACGTCGAGGATCCACACCTCGTCCAGTTCGTCGTCGCCGATGAAGAGGCTCTCGCCGTGCCAGATGGTGGCCGGCGCGAAGTAGAAGTCGCCTGCGTTCAGCACGCGCCGAGTCTGATCTTCCGCGTCGCCGATGCGGAAGTCGAGGGTGCCGCGCATGATGACGCCGAGCTGCTCGTTCGAGTCGTGCTTGTGCAGCACCGAGCCGTCGGCGCCGCCCTTGATCCGCCAGAACCAGAACTCGAGGTGGTCGCCGATGATCACCCTGCGGCGAAAGCCGTCGCGGTCGGTGTCGACGAACTCGTCGTCATCGAAGAAGTAGACGTACTGGTCGTGGAGAGGCTCGCCGCTCACGCTCGGACCGTTCTGCTCGAGCGCGCTCACAACAGACGCTCCACCATGCGCCGTTCGACGTCGTCGAGATGCGCCACCACGGCGGCTACCGCCTTGCGGGTGTGGCCTCGCACGACGGCGTCTGCGATGGCCTGATGTGCGGTCGTCGACGTCGCGATGAGGTCGAGGACCTCGGCCCGGTTCACCTCGGCGTAGAGCAGCGAGGAGAACTCGCCCGAACCGAACAGCTGGGCCAGGGCCTTGGCGTGCACCTCGTGCAGCAGAGGGTTCCCGCAGGCTCGCGCCAGCGCGGTGTGGAAGGTGCGGTCGATCACCCGGAACTCTTCGAGGTCGTTGGTGACGGTCGCAGCCAGAGCGGCGATCTCTTCGCGTTCTGTCTCGGTCGCCCGCTTGGTGGCGAACTCGACGATTGCCGGCTCGATCACCTGGCGCACTTCGAACAGTTGGGTGACCAGCGCCTTGCGGTCGTCGCCGGTGAAGTTCATGTCGGGCAACTGCTCGGCGACCACGCTGCGGTTGCCTCGCCGCTCGAGGTATCCGGCGATCACGAGTCCTTGGATGGCCTCGCGTACCGATGTCCGGGCGACGCCGAACTCCTGGCACAGCACGCGCTCGGCCGGGAGTGGCGTGCCCGGCGCCAGTTGGCCGGTGTGGATCGCGTCGGCGAGTCGCTGTCGGATCTCGGCCGACACGGTCTGTCGGGTGACGGGGTTGAAGCTGGTGGGACTCATCGCAGACCCACGGCGGCGAAGCGGGCGCGCTCGGCGTCGAGGTCGAGCGGTTCGATGATCGCGAGGTTCTCCGCGTCTCCCCAGTGCTCGGGTGGCACCAGCCACATCACCTCGAACTCGAGTCCATCCGGATCCTTCGCGTACAGGCTCTTGTTGGCACCATGGTCGCTCGCGCCGACGAGTGCTCCGATCGCCTGCAGCTTGTCGCGCATGGCCGCGAGTTCCTCGAGCGTGGGTACCTCCCACGCCAGGTGGTACATGCCCACGGTGCGTCCGCCGGCCTCGCTGGCGGTGGCGCCCTCGCCGATCGTGAAGAACGCGATGTCGTGGTGGTTGTCGCTTGCCGGGGCGCGCATGAAGACGAACGCTCCACCGGGGTGTTCGATCACCGTGCTGAACCCCAGGACGTCGGCGTAGAACCGCTGCGTGCGCGC
>JAYUSX010000155.1:0-4828 GCA_043755475.1 Actinomycetota bacterium | reverse complement strand
CTTGGACACCAACACGTCGTCGAGCGTGCCAGCGATCGCTGACACGAGGACCTGCCGACCGTCGACAATGACGACCCGGCTCTCGCCCGGACCTGGCGTCGTGAACGTGCCGGCCGGCGACGACGGAGACAGGTTCGGATCGATCTCCACCGACACACGGTCGAGCCCGAACCACCGAGCCACGGCGCGGCGCGCATCGGGGATTGCGGTCACTGCTACGGCGACGACCAATGCGACCGAGGCCACCAGAGTCCAGCGGCGGCGGTCATGATCGGCTGCCAGTGGTGCCGTCTGGGAAGCGGGCTCGTCGAGCCGGGCCAGCACGACGTCGACCACCCGGCTCGTCCGCTCGACAGGGAGATCAAGTGAGTCGCCCAGCGCGCCGAGCCGAGCGATGAGGTCGTGCTCCTCGATCATGCGGGCCTCCCGGTGGACCCGTCGAGCCCTGACGCGCCCGAGATCCGATCGCGCTCAAGCTGGTCATGAAGACGTCCCAGCGCACGCGAGGTCCGCGACTTCACGGTGCCACGGGCGATGCCGAGCACCTCGGCAGTCTCGGCCTCGCCGAGCCCGGTCACGTACCTGCACCCCAGCACGGCCCGATCGTCCGCGCGGAGCCGGCCCAGCGCGTCAACGAGGGCCTCGTGTTCGAGTCGGCGCTCCACCAGTTCCTCGGCGCTGTCGTCGACGGTCAGCGCGAGCCCAGCATGCCGCTCGTCGCGTCGCAGCCTGCGCACCCGTCCACGCACCTGGTTCTTGGCGTGGTTCGCGACCACCCGGAGCATCCAAGAGCGGACCGAGCCACGCCCGTCGTAGGTGGCGAGATGGCGGTGCATGTTCACGAATGCGTCCTGCACGATGTCGTATGCCTCCTCGGTCGATCCACTGATCACCGCTGCCACCCGCACCGCCGCCCGCTGATGCCGGCGTACGAGTTCACCGAAGGCTGACCGATCCCCGGCCCGAGCGCGCTCGACCAACGCGTCGTCGTCGCACTCGGTCGAATCCGCGGCATACATGTGTGATCTCAGTCTGCTGCCCGATCCGACACCGCCGACAGCGGCCGAGTTCCCTCGAAGAGCGAAACCCGCTACGGATTGGTGGAGGGGTCCGACGCGACGGGCCACGGCGTCCTACCGCGTCGATGAGCGCGCGTCTCGGCCGAAGGGCGTATCGATGGGCTCTAGGTTGTGTGTCGTGACGTCGTGGTCCCGCGAAGCATTGACCCACGAGAAACTGCTGGGGATGTGGGACAGCGTGCTGCTCGCGTACGAGGACCGCTCTCGCGTGATCCCCGACGAGCACCGACCGCACGTCATCCGGCGACATGGCGATGTCCTGCCGACGGTCCTGGTCGACGGCGTGGTCCGGGGTATCTGGAGGGCCTCAACCGAAGCGATCGAGGTCCGAGCGTTGGAACCGCTCGACGATGCAACCCTGGGCGCTCTGGACGACGAGGCGCGTGACCTGCGACGACTTCTGGCCGACCGGGAGCCCGCGGTGTTCTCCCGATTCGGGCGGTGGCGGGATCGCATTCCCGACGGCCCGACGATCACGATCGGGTCCTGAACGAGGGGACTGGACCGTTCGAGGCGGTGCGGGGTGGTCAGGTGGGCGGTGTCTCGACGACGGCGATGTGGTTGCCGTCGGGATCACTGAGCATGAACAGCAGTGGGGCACCGGGAGTCTGCATCGGAGGCATGTCAATCGCTACGCCGAGCGCTTGGAGGCGGTTGAACTCGCCGATGATATTGGACGAATCGATGCCGATCGTCCCTCCGCCAGGCTGATTGCCCATGGGTGGGTTGAGCGACAATCGGCCGGTGGATCCGGGAGGCGCCACTTCGAGCCAGCGGTTCTCGCCGTTCTCGCCGAAGCGGACATCGGCGCAGACCTCGAAGCCGAGGGTCTCGCAATACCAGGCGGTTGCCGCGTCGACATCGGCAACGGTGAACATCGTGACTCCGATGTTGGTGAGTGTGGACTCGGTTGGGGTGTTGTCAGTCATCGCTTGAGACTATGACGCAGCCCGGCAGTTGGCCGGTGCATTCCAAGCAGCGGCTACTTTCGATGAGGTGGAGATACGGGAAGTCGTTCCGGGTGGAGCCGACCTGTTGGTGGCACTGTTCACGGCGACCCTAGGCGCGCGCCGTCACACCCCTCCGTCATGGTCGAGCAGATGCCCGACGACCACACCCCCGAACAGATCGAACAGCTCGCCCGATCCCTCGCCATGTCGAGCGCGAGCACCCGCACAACCCAGGCCGAATCAGATTGCCGTTGGATCACATCATGCGGACCGTGGGACTCGGCGTATGTGATGTGCATCACGTTCGACTCGCTCGGTCGTCGGTGATCGGGCGAGTTGCCGGGGCACATGCGCTCGATGCTCTGCGGCAACCGCTCGAAGAAGGCGTGGTCAGCGTCTCCCGAGCGTCGCCTTCTGCATCGGCGCTGGCTGCCAGCTGGCTACCAACGCAAGATTGGCTACGAGCGAACAAAGGGCCGGCGCCTGCGTTTCCGCAGGTCACCGGCCCTTTTCATACGTCGGGCTGGGGAGATTTGAACTCCCGACCCCTTGTCCCCCAGACAAGTGCGCTAACCAAGCTGCGCTACAGCCCGTATGTCTCCGCTCGATCCGTCACCGGTCGCACGGCCTCAAGATGCTACCGGTCAGAAGATCAGCTGTACTACTCGCCAACCGAGGTACACCACCAGCAGCACCATCATCAGCTTGAAGTGCCATGGTGCCTTCACATCGTCCACATCGCCATCGGGTCCGGCGGCGAGCTTCTTCAGATCGAGCGTGCGGCTGGTGATCGTGGTGACCGGCTGGGGCTTGTCCACCACTCGACCGCATGTCGGGCAGGTGCCATCGTCGTTCATTGCCGATGGCGTCCAGTACTTGGCGCACTCCTCGCAGAACGGCATCGCTACTCCGTGCGCTTCCGAACCCGCAGCTTGAGGGGGGTGTTTCCGAAGTCGAACGCCTCGCGAATGCTGCGTTCGAGATAGCGCATGTAGGTCGACGGGAGTTCGCGGTTGACGAACAGCGTGAACGTCGGCGGGTCGGTGGCGCCCTGCACTGCGTACAACACCTTCAGCCCGTGGCCGGCTGGTTGCTTCTGCTGCGCTGCGGCGATGACCTTGTTGACGTCGCGGGTGGGCACACGGCGGTGGTACTGCGTGATCGCGTCCTGCAGCAGAGGACGCAACTTGTGAACGCCTTTGCCGGTGAGCGCCGAGATCTTCACGATCGGCGCTTCGCCCACGAAGCTCAACTTGCGCTGCACCTCTGCCTGGATCTCCAGGCGATGTTCGGCATCGTCGATCATCTCCCACTTGTTGAGCATGATCACGATGGGACATCCACTGGCATCCACCCGTTCGGCCAGACGCTGATCCTGACCGGTGACACCTTCGGTCGCATCGATCACCAGCAACGCGATGTCGGCGTCATCGATCGCACGAAGCGCTCGCACCATCGAGTAGTACTCGGCCGAGTCGTCGATCTTGCCGCGCTTGCGCATGCCGGCGGTGTCGACGAACACGATCGGCCCGTCGGGCGTCTCGACCAGGGTGTCGATCGCATCGCGGGTGGTGCCCGCCATGTCGTGGACGACGGAACGATCCTCGCCCACCAGCCGGTTGAACAGCGTGCTCTTGCCCACGTTGGGCCGGCCGACGATGGCCACTCGCGGCGGCGGCTGGTCGATCGGGTTCCAGAGCGGGTCGCCGGCCTCGCTGTAGGCCATCTCCGGCGAGTCGTCGGGCTCCTCGGTCGGGATGCGAGCGATGATCTCGTCGAGCAGATCGCCTGCCCGACGGCCGTGCAGGGCGCTGACCGCGTGGGGATCGCCGAGGCCGAGACCGAGGAAGTCCCACCGATCGGCTTCGCGTCGGTCGTTGTCGGCCTTGTTCGCGACGACCAGGATGGGAACCTTCGCCTTGCGCAGCCAGTTGCCGATCACCATCTCGTCGTCGGTCATGCCGACGGAAGCGTCCACGAGGAACAGCACGAGGTCGGCCTGCCGAACGGCGGCTTCCACCTGACGCGACACCTTCTCTTCGAGGGCATCGCCGTCGGGCGACCATCCTCCGGTGTCGACGAGCGTGAATCGGTTGCCGAGCCACTCGGCTTCGGCTTCATTGCGGTCGCGGGTGATGCCGGGTCGGTCCTCGACGATGGCCACCTGCGAACCGACGATCCGGTTGAACAGGGTGCTCTTGCCCACGTTGGGGCGACCGACGATGACGACCGTCGCCAGCTTGTGCGGTTCGTTGGAAGCCGCGCTGGGACTCGGGGTGGCGCCGATGTCGGGGGTGGGGTTGGTGTGATCGCTCATGTGGCGGGCTCCAATGCGGCGCGAAGGGCGAGGCCGTCGGTGGCCACCACCTCGACGGGCCGAGGCAGGTCGGCAGGGGTGGTGCCATCGAGGAATCGTCCCTCGCTGAGGCACACGTCGGGGATCAGGTACCGGTGACCGGCAGGCTGATCGGCGAGAACGCGACCGATGTCGGCACCCACCATCAGTCCGGTGACCGCTGTGTTGCCGCCGAAGAACTCGTTGACCACCGGGATGACACGCACATCGGCACGGCCGAGCGATTCGATCAGTGGGCCGACGACCAGCGCGCCGAACTCTCCGGTGAGCACACCGATCGGGGCGTTTCGGCGAGGCGACAGGGTGATGTTCGAGCCGTCGCTGCGCGACCGCAGGCCCGTGTACGCGGCCGGGTTCGGCGGCGGGGTGTCGACCGCGGCGAAGAACCCGCTCTGCACTCCCGTCGGCGCCTCGACCAGGCCGTTGAATTCCCGATGGAACGT
>JAYUSX010000154.1:0-4839 GCA_043755475.1 Actinomycetota bacterium | reverse complement strand
CTGCGCACTTGACCCATCGGTCAAGTGCGCGACGCCCAGGCTAGTCGGAGGTCATCGGGCGGGACACACCCGTCGCGGCCAGCGCGATTGCGGGGCATCGAGACGGGTCAGCGGGTGTCGACGACTTGGAAGGCCTCGGCGAAACGGCCCTCCGGAAGGCCGAAGTGCTGCGCCGTCGCACCCATCCATATCCGCACCCGTCCTTCGACACCGGACGGGTCCTGGTGCTGGGTCTCGTGACACAGCAGTGCCCGGATCTTGCGGTCGAGCTGATCGGTGACGTCGACATGGGTGTTCGGCTTGGGGCCGCCCATCACCCACACCTCGGGCACGGTCCAGGCGGCGAGACCCTCGTCGATCAGCTCGGGGTAGGCGAACGGATTGCGAGCATCGGGATAGACGGCGGCGATCGACGCCTCGCCGGTCGCCAGATGATCGGGATGGCTGGCATAGATGCGCTCGAGGTTCCGTTCGGGTGACTGCGTGATCACCACGGTCGGCTTCACCTGGCGGATGACGCGAGACAGGTCGCGCCGCAGCGTGAGGTCGTAGGTCACCCGGCCATCTCCGTGGCCGAGGAAGACCAACGACTGGACACCGACCTCCTTGGCCGCACGGGTCTGTTCGATCCGGCGCATGGCGGCCATGTCGGGCCGCGAGATCGTCTGGTCGAACCCGCCGGCATCGCCGTCGGTGACGAGGCAGTAGGTCACCTCGACATCGTTGTCGGTGAGCCACGCAACCGTGCCCGCCGCGCCGAAGTCGACATCGTCGGGATGGGCGGTGATCACCAGGGCTCGGCCGATCTCGGCGGGTTGCAGCATCGGCACAGGCTACGAGACCAGCCCCGACGATGGCGTACACAGGTCGTGACCGGTGGCAGGTCGTGACCGGTGGCAGGTCGTCACCGGTGGCAGGTCGTCACCGGCAACAGGTCGTCACCGGTCGTCAGAGGTCGTCGAGGAACTCGCCGCGCGCATCGGCCGCCGCCAGCACTCGCTCGAGATCGGCCAACTGGAGGTGATCGCGCACGTTGAGCAGCGTGGCGTAGAAGCGCAGACCCTTGGGCGTGGCGTTGACGCGCACCGGGATCCGGTCACCGAGATGGCGCCGTACCCGGTGGGGATCTCGACGGAACGAACGCCCAACTCATGCAGGTCGGCCTCGGTCGCCGCCAACTCCCCGGCACCGAAGCCGTACAGGTCGGCGTCGACGAAGAAGGTGAACTCGGCCACACCGCGAACCTAGGGCGAACGGGGCCACGACGTGAGACCGAACAACACGGCCGATCCCGTGCATCTGAGACGTTCGGGATACGATCGTCTCATGCTCTCGGTCAGCCCCCTCGTCGACACGTCCGTCCGCGCCGGAGACTTCGATCTCTCCGACCCCGAGTTCTGGTTGAAGCCTCGCACGTACCGCGAGGGTGCCTTCGACGCACTGCGCCAACAGCGCGAGCTGGCGTACTACCAAGAATGGGACTTCGTCGACAGCCCGTTCCCGCGCGGCCCGGGCTATTTCGCCCTCACCCGTCACGAAGACGTGTGGCACGTGAGCCGCAACCCGCAGCTGTTCATCAGCGGCAAGGGCAGCAACATCGGCGACCTGCCCCAGGAGATGAGCGAGTTCTTCGGGTCGATGATCGCGATGGACGACCCGAAGCACTTCCGCCTTCGCTCCATCGTCTCCAAGGGCTTCACCCCCAAGGAGGTCTCTCGCATCGAGGGGTACGTGCTCGACAAGGCGCGCACGCTCGTCGACGAGCTGATCGAGCGGTTCCCGGACAAGGAGTGCGACTTCGTCACCGAGTTCGCGGCTCCGCTGCCGCTGCAGATCATCTGCGAGATGATGGGCATCCCGAAGAGCGACGAGGCGCAGATCTTCCAGTGGACCAACTCGATCCTCGGCGCCGGCGACCCCGACTTCGGCGCCACGCTCGAGGTGCTCATCGGCGCGGCGATGGGCATGTTCGCCTACGCCCAGGCCCTCGGCGAAGACCGCCTGAAGAACCCTGGGAACGATCTCACCAGCGTGCTGATGCACGCCGAGGTCGACGGCGAGCGTTTGACCGCGCAGGAGTTCGGTTCGTTCTTCATCCTGTTGGTGGTGGCTGGCAACGAGACCACCCGCAATGCGATCAGTCACGGGATGTACGCCCTCACCCAAAACCCCGACCAGACGGCGATCTGGTGGAACGACTGGGACGGCGTCACACGCACGGCGGTCGACGAGATCGTCCGCTGGGCGACACCGGTCATCCACTTCCGCCGCACCGCGACCGAGGACACCATGATCGGTGACACCAAGGTGCTGGCCGGCCAGAAGGTGATCATGTGGTACAACTCGGCCAACCGCGACGAGACCGTGTGGACGAACCCGTACGAGTTCGACGTGCGTCGGTCGCTCCAGCCCCAGCAGGTCGGATTCGGCGCCGGCGGCCCTCACTTCTGCCTCGGCGCGAACCTCGCCCGGCGTGAGATCGCGGTCGCGTTCAACGAGATCCGGCGCCGCCTGCCGAACATGACCATCACGGGCGAACCCGACTACCTGCAGAGCAACTTCATCAACGGGATCAAGCACCTGCAGTGCTCGTGGGCCTGACCCACCGCACGAACACGCGAACCGAACCGAGCGCTCAGTCGAAGGCGCGGGGGTTGTTGGTCGCCGAGGCGATCACCAGCGCGAAGCGGAAGGCTCCGCTCGACCACACCGAACACGGGTTCTCGCCCTCGATCGGGCAGAAGTGCACACCGTCGCCGCGCACGACCGTCATGCCGTCGTCGGCACAGTCCACGTCGAACGGGGTGCACGGCAACCGGTCGGTGAACCTGCCATCCGGCAACTCGACGGCGCGACCCGCGTCGATGAACGACACGAACGGGTACGCCGCGGCGAACTGCCGGTAGACCTCGTTGATGCCGTTCACCTCCACGTCGGCGTCGAACGCCGCATCGCGCAGCGGTTGGCCGACGAGGACGACGCGTGCGCCCACGCGGCGGGCCTTGTCGATCAAGACCCCGATGTCGTAGCGGTACTGGTCGACCACCGCTTCATCGACGAGATGACCGCCCTGACCGTCGCTCATGCAGTCGGTGAGCGAGTTGCCGGTGAACGAGATGACGACGACGCTCCTCCGGTTGGCCTGCAGGTCCACGTCGCGCCAGTCGCACGGAGCGGTGCCGCCCCAGAACTTGGGGACGAAGGCCTTCCCCGGCGTGAAGAACTGAAGGAACGGGGTGACCTCTTGCGCCAGCGAGTCACCGACGAGGACCACCCGATTGGATCGCATCGCCGGCTTGGCCCACGCTCCGCCGGTGGTGGCGGCACTGGCACTGGCACTGGCACTGGCACTGGCACTGGCACTGGCACTGGCACTGGCACTGGCACTGGCACTGGCACTGGCACTGGATGGCGCCATCGCGGAGGCGATGCCAAACGGCCTGACTGCGGTGGGCCAGAACGTCGACCCCCCCGACGACATCGACGCTGCAGGAGCAGGCTGCAACGCCGTCGAACCAGCGCTCACGGCGGGCGCAGCGGGCGCCTGGACGTGGGTGGACTCCAGCGCCGCACCGGCAGCGCCAGCGGCGGCACCCAACGCCGGGGCCAAGGTCCATGCAGCCAGAACTACCACCATGCGCGTCCGCCTGCCCACGGAAAGGAATGTACGGCAGGGGTGTCGAGCAGGCAACGGGGTGGCCATGCAGACATCGTGAAGACATCGTTCAGGAATCGTCAGGACCTCACGGTCCGTCCGCATCGGGAACCACGGTATGGGGCATGGGGATCCGCCGGCCGGGTACACAGCCCTCACCGACGCACGAGGAACGACGAACCGACCACCCAGTGTGGCCGGGGCGCGCTTTGATGACACCGGTCACACTGATACCGTCCGCGAGGTGACCGGCCAGGAGGGAACCTACAGACCGGGACTCGACGGCATCCGTGCGCTCGCCGTCATGGCGGTGCTGTGCTTCCACCTCGATCGCCTTCCCGGCGGCAACCTCGGAGTCGACGCCTTCTTCGTCGTGTCGGGCTGGCTGATCACCTGGAAGCTGCTCGACGAGGGCGACCGCACCGGGCGCATTGCGCTCGGCCGCTTCTGGACCGGCCGCATCCGCAGACTGATGCCGGCCAGCATGGCCGTCCTGCTCACGGTCGCACTCGTGTGGCCGCTCGTCGGCATGGACGTGCCGTCGTTGCGCCGCGATCTGTTCTTCGCCGCGGGCTGGTCGTCGAACTGGGGAACGATCAGCGGTGGGGGCGACTACTGGGCGCGCTTCGGCGACCCGTCACCGATCACCCACTTCTGGTCGCTGGCGATCGAGGAGCAGTACTACGTCATCTGGCCGATCGTGCTCGCGGCGATCATCCACGTCGCAGCGCGCGCCAGCCGCAGTGGCGTCGACCGCGACAGCGTCGGACCCACCAGGATCTGGCGCCGGCATCGACTGCTGATCGGGGCCATGAGCGCGGCGCTCGCCGGCGGCTCGATCGTGGCGCTGAACCTGATGTACGACGGCGGCAACCCGACCGGCACGTACATGAACACCTTCGCTCGCGCACACAGCCTGTTGCTGGGTGCTGCGGCAGCCGCGCTCACGACCGTGCTCGCCGATGGCGGCTTGCGCGGGGGACGCACCGCCCGACGGATCGCACCGGTGGGCGCGGCGACTGCCGTCGCCCTGATCGCAGCAGTCTCGATCGATCCCGAGCACACCGCGTGGCTGTACCGCTGGGGCTTTCCCGTGTTCGCCGGAGCGATGGTGCTCGTCGTGGTCGCCGCTGCCGACGGTGTCGGTGCCCGACTGCTCGCCTCACCACCGATGCGGTGGGTGG
>JAYUSX010000153.1:0-12304 GCA_043755475.1 Actinomycetota bacterium | reverse complement strand
GCAGGAGCGACCGCGAAGCCGATGCTCGCACTGACGTTGATCCGCATCCCGTCGACGGCGAGCGGGCGGGACAACTCCTCCCGGATGCGTCGGGCGAGCATCTCGAGGGCGAGGTGGGAGGTGTCGCCGGCAACCAAGATCGCGAACTCGTCGCCTCCCAGCCGAGCCACCATCGTCGCGGTTTCTGCCGCATACGCCAGTCGTCGTGCGACCTCCACGAGCACGATGTCACCGGCATGATGACCGAGGGTGTCGTTGACCTCTTTGAACCCATCGAGATCCATCAACCCGATCGCGACGGTTCGATCCTTCAGCGCCACCGACGCCAGGTCGTCTCGCAAGCGATCGCCGAGCATGACGCGATTCGGGAGACCGGTCAACGCGTCGTGGAGGGCCTCGTGCTCGCGCATTCGGGCTTCGTCGTGCAGACGGTCGATGAGGCGCCCGTTCTCCAACGCGACACTGGCGTGGTTGGCGAGCGTCGCGAACAGGGTGCGATCCGACTCCTCGAAGTGATACACCTCACCCAGTCGGTTCACGACGGCAACGAGGCCCACCACCTCTCCCGACTCGGTGATCGGTGCCACGATGGCGTCACGAGCGCCGAGGTGCTTCAAGAGCGAGCGACCGACGGTGTCGGTCTCCTTGTCGGCCAGCACCGTGGAGTCGGCCCGACGTCCGAACCATGTGGCCATCGCCAGCGGTGCATCGATGTCGAGGTCCCGGGTCGATCGGCCGTCGTCGTCGACGCACAACCGCAGCATCCTGTTGTCGTCGTCGTGCAGCCAGATCTCGGCTCGCTCGGCACGCAGGAGATCCTTGGCCTGTCCGAGCATCGCTTCGAGGACGGCGTCGGGACGTTGGGCGCCGCTGACGAGACGGGTGAAGTCGTAGAGCAACGTCAGGCTTTCGTGTCGCTGACGCAACGACGTGTACGAGCGATAGGCGATGACCAAGAAGCCGCCCACGCCTGCGAGCAGCAGCGTGGCCCACGGGCGCTCCACGAGGAGGATCCCGATGACGAGGGCGAAGCTCGTGTTCACCGGGATGGTGAGCGCGCCGATGAACAGGATCGACGACAGTGTGATCGGACCACCGTGCCAACGCACCACCTGGAACACCACGAGGTATCCGAGGACGACCGCGGCGGTGACAGCGGCGATCGCCCGGGCCCACTCCAACGGATCCGTCACCCACAAGCTGCCGTGGAGCAGCCGGTGCACGCCGAGGAGCACCGTTGTCTCGGCCAAGAACGCCGCCAGGTTGAGCGCGAGTTTTCGGACGGGTTGCCGCTCGCGTACGACCAGGAAGACCAGTTCGCCGAGGAGACGCCCGAGGATCAGGTCGCGAGGGTGAGCGAGGAACAGCCCCAGCACCATCGGCATCTCGCTGAATGTGAACGAGTACACCTCGCGTCGGAACTCGACGTCGAAAACCATGAACTCGGCGGCGATCGCGAGGAGCGCGATCGACCACCAGGCGAGCAGTTGATTCGGAGGGCTGAGCGCGAGGAGATCCCCGGCTGCGAGAGCGACCACGGACGCGGCGATGAGACCGAGGGACAGGATCAGCGTCCGCCGGGTTGCCGCCGTGATGTTCGTGGGTGCCGTCGGCGTCGTGCCGATGGCCGCTTCGGACACGCTGCCTCCTCTTGATCTGATCCTGATCGGGCCGGGGAGCTCGACCGTTTGGTATCGGCAAGGAACCGTCCGGAGTTGACCGTTCTGTGCTTCGTACTTCGCACGTCGTGCTGAGCCGGGCTGTCGGACGCCTTCGTGTGACGGCCGGTGGTGGCCCCGTGGGCGCGGCAGCGGCGGACAGCTGGTGCTGTCCGCCGCTGTGGTTGTGTGGTGGTTTGGGGTTTGGTTGCTGGGTTCAGCTCCAGCTGGAGTCTGACCAGCGGGCGCCGGTCCAGCGTGCGCCGGTCCAGGTTCCGGCTGACCAGCGGGCGCCGGTCCAGCGTGCGCCGGTCCAGCGTGCGCCGTCCCAGATCATGGATGTCCAGCGGGCTCCGGTCCAGCGGGCGCCGGTCCAGTCGTTGTTGGTCCAATCGATGCTGGTCCAGCGGGCAGCGGTCCAGGTGTCGCCTGTCCAGCGGGCGCCGTTCCAGGTGCCGCCGTTCCAGGTGGTGCGGGTGGTGGTGAGGGTGGCCATGGTGTTGGGGTTCCACTTGTTGCCGAAGATGTCGATCTCACCGGTGAGTGTGGTGGTGCCGTTGGTGAGGTGGTAGGTGCCGCGGGCTGCTTCGAGGGTGCCGAGCCCGGTCGCGGTCGACGTTTGGGGTGTTGCGGTGGGAAGTTTGGTGTTGGCGTCGAGTCGGGCCGAGCCTGACCCGGAGTACCAGGTGTTGACTGCCGTTGCGAATTGCAGTTGTCCGTCGGCTGTCTTCTTGGCGGTCTCGATGAGCACGACTGGTTGTGCTGTCGTTTTCAGGTAGGCCTTGATCTGGTCGGGGGTTGCGGTGGGGTACTTCGACACGAGCAGGGCGGCGAGGCCGGACACGATGGCGGTTGATTGGCTGGTGCCGCTGGCTTGTTGGAAGCGGGTGCCGAGTTTGCCGGTGGTGACGTTCTGGTCGACGAAGCCTCCGGGCACGCGCAGGCTGATGACCGAGACGCCGGGGGCGATCACGTCGACGCCGCGGGTGGAGTTGCCGTGCTGGGCGAAGGACGGGACCACGTCGTCGAGGCTGGTCAAGGTGTTCTTGGGGTCGCTGGCGCCGACAGCGATGACCATCGGTGACATGGCTGGGTTGGCCAGGTTCGGTGTCATCAGTCCGTCGTTGCCTGCGGCGGCGACGACCACGATGCCGGCCTTCCAAGCTTGTTCGACTGCGTGGACGAGCGGGTCGAGCGATGCGGGCTGGGTGGAGTCGGTGCCGAAGCTGAGGTTGAGGACTCGGATGTTGATGCCGGGGTCGTTGCGGTGTTGCACGACCCAGTCGATCGCGGCGATCACTTGGGAGACATCGGTGGCGCCGTCGTAGGCGCCGACTTTGACGTTGATGATCCGGGCTTCGGGAGCGATGCCGACGAACTTGGTGGTGTTGGTGTAGGGGCTCTTGCCGAGGCAGGTGGTGCAGCCGTTGGCGCTCGTGCCGGGGGCGACGTCGGAGCCGGCGATGATGCCGGCCATGTGGGTGCCGTGGCCGAAGGAGTCGGTGTAGCGCAGGGTGGGTTCGATGTTGTCGAGCGACAGGTCGGGTCCGTCGATGACCTTGCCGGTCTGGTTCAAGCCGGCGACCTTGGCGACGCCGGTGTCGATCACGGCGACGTCGATGCCCTTGCCGGTGAAACCGGTGTTCCACATCGTCTGGGCGCCGGTGATCTGGGTGATCGCCGACATCGAGGTGGTCGATGCGGGGTCGTAGCCCAGCGTCGGGTCGACGGCCATCGGGGTCACGTCGGCATCGGGGCTGACGGCGGCGATCGAGCTGGTGGCGGTGAGGTCGTCGAGCCGGCTCTGGGCGATCGTGCCCGAGAACCCGTCGATGACCGGCAACACCCGGGTGATGTCACCCCCGAGGGCGACGAAGCTGTTCTTGGCTTGGCCGATGTTGCCGGTCGTGGCTTGCACGACCACACCGATCTCCGTGAGGTCATCGCTGGGGAAGGTGTTCGTTTCGGCTCCCAATCCGGTCGCGGACGCGGTGACTGCCGATGGCAGCACCCCGACGACCGCGAGTGCCGCCGCAACGAACGCGGTGGCTGAACGATTCATCACCAACGAATCCCTGCACGAGAGGCCATCGACGGCGCCGGGCCGTCCGACACCATGGACGTCTGGCTGGTGGTCGGCTTCGGCAGCGGCTTGGGGATCGGGGCCCACTCGGCATTGGCCGCTCCGCCGGTGGCCGCGGTGATCGTGAGAGCGACGAGTGCCGCCTTCGTCAACAAGTGCTTCCGTGCACGCTTCATGATGTGTTGCCCGTGCTTTCGTGTCTGAGGGGTGCCACCCCGTTGTTGGGGGGTGCCACCACATTCAGACACCACGAGTGGCCGAACACCAGGCAAGTGTCGGACAAGCCAACAGCGGCCGAATCCTCGCGCTGCGTGGCGAAACCCGACCACCACCGCATCACCGGTTCACGTACCGTGATCCCACGAAATCCATACCCCGCAGGGGTTTCCGGGCGCGTACGCCGCGAGGAGTGACGCGCAGATCCCCCGTTCCATCAACACACCGTCAAGACCACCACAGCACCGCAGCCACACCGCCCTGCCGCCGCCACCACCACGAATCGCACCCACCGCGGTCGACGACCACAGACCGGTCGTTGTGCAGATGTCCAACAAAGGGGTACGGTGCCGGCAATGATCCGGACGACGCCCTTCCACGAACGGCTGGCACCGCTCAATCACACCGGTCTCTGGCAGCACTGGTCGGGCCACCTGGCCAGCGTGAAGTACCAGATGGACGACAAGTTCGAGTACTTCGCGGTGCGCAACGCAGCGGGCATCATCGATACGTCGCCGCTGTACAAGTACCGCATCACCGGTCGGGACGCCGAGGCGTTCCTGGCCAGCGTGCTCACTCGCGACATCCGTGCCTGTCGCGACGGGCACGCGCAGTACACGGTGTGGTGCGACGACCGTGGGCACATCGTCGAGGACGGCGTGGTGTTCAGGTTCAGCAGCGACCACTTCCTGCTCACGTCGGCCGAGCCCAACCTCGCATGGTTCTCCGACCGCATCGGTCGGCTGAAGGTGCTGATCGAGGACGTCTCGGCCGAGTACGGATCGTTGGCGCTGCAAGGCCCGCGGTCGCGGGGCATCCTGGCGGGTCTCGACGATGCCGTCGGGTCGATCGGCTACTTCCACCACACGCCGGCCAAGATGGGCGGCGCGGCGGTGAACGTGTCGCGCACCGGCTACACCGGCGATCTCGGCTACGAGGTGTGGGTCGACGCCGACGATGCACACGCGGTGTTCGACGCGATCGTCGAAGCGTCGGCCGGGCAGGGCGTGATCCCCGTGGGCATGACCGCGCTGTCGATGCTGCGCATCGAGGCGGGCCTGGTGCTCATCGACGTCGACTTCCACTGCAGCCGGTTCGCGTTCACCGACGAAGAACGCACCACGCCGATCGAGCTCGGCCTCGGGTGGATGCTGAAGGACATCGCCGCCACCGACCGCGCCTTCATCGGGCGAAACGCCATCCGCCGCGAGCTGGCCGACGGCACGTCTCGTTGGAAGATGGTCGGTCTGAAGGTCGACTGGCAGGACTGGGATCGCCGCTATCGCGCCGAGGGAATCATCCCGCCCAAGGACGAACACCCGCTGACGTGGGAGATGATGCTGTACGACGACGCCGCGCAACGTGTGGGTTACACCACCAGCTTCATGTACTCGCCGTCGTTGCAGCGACACATCGCCATGGCCCGGGTTCGGCCTCACCTGGCGACGCCCGGCTCCACCGTGCACCTCGAGGTCACCATCAACCACCGCTATCAAACGGTTGCCTGTGAGGTCGCCCGCGCTCCGCTGTTCAACCCACCCCGCAAGACCTCGCCCATGACCTCGCCCATGACCTCCCACTCGACCTCCCACTCGACCTCCCACACGACCTCCCACATGACATCACAAGGCGGACCCGCATGACCGGCTCACGCACGTACGACGCGATCGTGATCGGTGGCGGTCACAACGGGCTCGTCAACGGCGCCTATCTGGCCAAGTCGGGGCTGCGCACGTTGATCCTCGAACGGCGTCACCTCGTCGGCGGCGCGGCCATCACCGAGGAACTGATGCCGGGGTTCCACTTCACGACGTTCTCGTACGCCGTCAGCCTCCTGCGCCCCGACATCATCCAGGAGCTCGATCTGGTGAAGCACGGCTACTTCCCGCTACTGATGCCGCACAGCTTCGCGCCGGCCGACGACGGCGGGCATCTCACATTGAGCAAGGACCGCAACCTCACCATCCAGGAGATCTCCCGGCATTCACGGCACGACGCCGATGCCTACGACCAGTACGGCCACGACATGGCCCAGATCATCCAAGCCGTGAAGCCCTTGTTCGACAGCGTGCCGCCCAACCTGTTCAGCGGGCAGTCGGAAGACGCGCTGGCCCTGGCCGAGCTGGCCAAACATCTGAAGGACCTGCCCCAACGGGTGCTGCACAACCTGGTACGCCTCCTCACGGGCAGTGCAGCCGACTTCCTCGACGACTACTTCGAGAGCGAACTGCTGAAGGGCTTGCTGTCGTCGTCGGGCATCATCGGCACAAAGGTCGGTCCGCGGTCGCAGGGCTCCGGTGTCGTGTTGCTGTTCCACAACATGGGTGAACAAGACGGTGTGTTCGGCAACTGGGGCTTCCACAAGGGTGGCAACGGTGGCCTCACCCAGGTCCTCGCACGGGCCGCTCAGTCTTTCGGCGCCGAGATCAAGCTGGAAGCGGCGGTGTCGAAGGTGGTCACGGCCAACGGACGCACCACCGGCGTCGCCCTGGTCGATGGAACCGAGTTGTTCGCTCCCATCGTGGTCAGCGCGCTCGACCCTCGTCGAACCTTCCTCGAACTGGTCGAGCCCCGCGAGCTGCCCGAAGATCTGGTCGAGAACATCCAGCGCTACAGGTTCCAGGGAACATCGTCGAAGGTGAACTTCGCTCTCGACGCGCTGCCGGTGTTCCCCGGTCTCGACGGCACCCAGTTCCGTGGCTTCACCAACATCGCACCTTCGATGGACTACCTGGAGCGTGCCTTCGACGAAGCCAAGTACGGCTGGTACTCCTCGAAGCCATACCTCGACTGTTGCATCCAATCGACGATCGACCCCGACATGGCGCCGGCGGGCAAGCACGTGATGTCGTGCTTCACGCACTACACGCCCTACAAGCTGAAGGGAAGTGACTGGGACGCCGAGCGAGACAACCTCGGCGACACCGTGCAGCGCCGATTGGACGAACTGTTCCCCGGCTTCTCCGAGCTGGTGCTGCGACGAGAAGTGGTCACGCCGCTCGACATCGAACGCACCGTCGGGCTGTCGGAAGGCAACATCTTCGCCGGCGAGCTGATGTCGCCACAGCTGTACTTCTTCCGCCCTGCCCCGGGTTGGAACCAGTACCGCACCCCGATCGGCGGGTACTACCAGTGTGGGTCTGGCACGCATCCCGGTGGCTGCGTGACCGGCGGACCGGGGCGCCTTGCGTCGCAGCAGATCGTGCGAGATGTCGCGAACGGGAAGACGTCTCCGAGCACGGTGGTCGCTGAGTGAGGCCCGCGCTACGCTGACATCATGAATGTTGCGAGCGCAAGTAGTTCTCCGGACGTCGGCGTCGACGGTTCTGTTGGATCACCCGTGATGCAGCGGTTCCCGATCGGGTTCCAGTGGCCGACGATCGACCCGTTCTTGTTCTGCGTGCACCACCTCGACCACTACCCGGAGGGGAACGCGGTCCACGGACCTGCTGCGTCGATGGACGGGCGTGATCTCGGCCAGGACTTCGCCGGCAAGGATGGTTGGCGGATGTACCACGGCGACCGCGTGCCCGGGTTTCCTCAGCACCCGCACCGGGGATTCGAGACGGTCACATTCGTTCGCCGCGGTCTGGTCGACCACAGCGACTCGCTCGGCGCCGGCGCGCGCTACGGCGGGGGCGACGTGCAATGGCTGACCGCGGGCAAGGGCATCGTTCACAGCGAGACGTTCCCGCTGCTCGACGCCGACGGCCCGAACACCCTGGAGCTGTTCCAGATCTGGGTGAACCTGCCGGCCGCCGACAAGTTCGCCGATCCGCACTTCTCGATGTTGTGGGCCGACGACATCCCGCGTCTCCATGTGCGCGACAGCGAGGGCACGCTGGCAGAGATCACCGCGGTGGCCGGATCGATCGCCGGTCTGGTCCCGCCGCCTCCTCCGCCCGCGTCGTGGGCATCGCGTCCCGACAGCGATGTCGCGATCTGGCACATCCGGTTGGAGGCGGGCGCGACATGGGTGATGCCGGCGGCCGATGGCGCCGACACGGTGCGAGTGGCCTACGTCTTCGATGGACAGGGCGCCGATGCACACGCCGGCTTCGATGGCGACCGTGTTGCGGTCGGCAACGGCGCGATGCTGGCCTGCGACCGGGATGTCGTGGTGCGCAGCGACGGTGGTGCCGAGGTGCTGGTGCTGCAGGGCCGACCGATCGGCGAGCCCGTCGCCCAGTACGGGCCGTTCGTGATGAACGACCGCGCGGGCATCGAACAGGCCTTCGCCGACTATCGAGCCACCCGGTTCGGTGGGTGGCCCTGGCCGTCGGACGAACCGGTCCACGGCTCCGATCCACAGCGCTTCGCTCGGCGCCCCGACGGCGTCGTCGAGCGGCCCTGCGCGGCCGAGGCGACACCGTTCTGACGACATCGACCACCTGACGCGACCGATGTGATCACCAGTGCGGCGGACAGCTGGTGCTGTCCGCCGCTGTGGTTGTGGTGTGTTGGTGGGTTGGATCCAGCTGCCGCGCTCAGCTCCAGGACGAGTCTGACCAGCGGGCTCCGGTCCAGCGGGCTCCTGTCCAGGTTCCGGCTGACCAGCGGGCTCCTGACCAGCGTGCGCCGGACCAGCGGGCGCCGTCCCAGATCATGGATGTCCAGCGGGCTCCGGTCCAGCGGGCTCCGGTCCAGTCGGTGTTGGTCCAGTCGATGCTGCTCCAGCGGGCGCCGGTCCAGGTGTCGCCTGTCCAGCGGGCGCCGTTCCAGGTGCCGCCGTTCCAGGTGGTGCGGTTGGTGGTGAGCTTGGCCATGGTGGTGGGGTTCCACTTGGTGCCGAAGATGTCGATCTCACCGGTGAGTTCGGTCGTGCCGTTGCTGACGTGGAAGGTGCCGCGGGCTGCTTCGAGGGTGCCGAGGCCGGTGGCCTTGCTGGCCTGAGCCGGGGCGACCGAGAAGGCAGACGTGCTGCCCACCCATGCCGAGCCCGAACCCGAGTACCACTTGTTCGCTCCCGAGACGAGCATCTCTCCGAAGTCGGTGGATGCAAGGTTGGGGTCGATCATCTCCATTGGCAGGGCGGTGCCCATCAGGTAGGCCTTGATCGAGTCGGGGGTCGCGGTCGGGTACTTCGACACGAGCAGGGCGGCGAGGCCGGAGACGACGGCGGTTGATTGGCTGGTGCCGCTGGCTTGTTGGAAGCGGGTGCCGAGCTTGCCGGTGGTGACGTTCTGGTCGACGAAGCCGCCGGTCACCCGCAAGCTGATGACCGACACGCCAGGGGCGACGATGTCGACGCCGCGGGTGGAGTTGCCGTGCTGGGCGAAGCTGGGGATCGAGTCGTCGAGTGGGGCGATGGTGCCGTGGGGGTCGCTGGCGCCGACAGCGATGACCATCGATGAGATCGCTGGGTTGGCCAGGTTCGGTGTCATCAGTCCGTCGTTGCCTGCGGCGGCGACGACCACGATGCCGGCCTTCCAGGCCTGCTCGGCGGCGTGCACCAAGGGGTCGAGCAGGGCGCTCTGGGTGGAGTCTGTGCCGAAGCTCAAGTTGAGCACCCGGATGTTCATGCCGGGGTCGTTGCGGTGTTGCACGACCCAGTCGATGCCGGCGATGATCTGCGACACGTCGGCTGCACCGTCGAAGGCGCCGGCTTTGACGTTGATGATGCGGGCTTCGGGAGCGATGCCGACGAACTTGGTGGTGTCGGTGTACGGGCTCTTGCCGAGGCAGGTCGTGCACTTCTTGGCGCTCGTGCCGGGTGCGACGTCGGAGCCGGCGATGATGCCGGCCATGTGGGTGCCGTGGCCGAAGGAGTCGGTGTAGCGCAGGGTGGGCTCGATGTTGTCGAGCGACAGGTCGGGGCCGTCGATGACCTTGCCGGTCTGGTTCAAGCCGGCGACCTTGGCGACGCCGGTGTCGATCACGGCGACGTCGATGCCCTTGCCGGTGAAGCCGGCGTTCCACATCGTCTGGGCGCCGGTGATCTGGGTGATCGCGGACATCGAGGTGGTCGATGCGGGGTCGTAGCCAAGCGTCGGGTCGACGGCCATCGGGATCACGTCGGCATCGACGGTCACGGCGGCGATCGAGCTGGTGGCGGTGAGGTCGTCGAGCCGGCTCTGGGCGATCGTGCCCGAGAACCCGTCGATGACCGGCAACACCCGTGTGATGTCACCCCCGAGGGCGACGAAACTGTGGCGTGCGCTGGCGACGTCGCCGGCCTCCGCCCGAACGATGACACCGATCGTCTCATGCGAGGCGTCGCTGCCGGGAGCGGCCGATGCCGCCAACGGCGACATCGAAACAACCGAGAACGCCGCCACCGCAACGGTGGTGGCGAGACGGTTCATCACCAACGGATTCCTGACATCATCGCCGGCGCAGAACCGCCGTCGCCGTCCGGCGAGGATGTCACCTTCGTCGTCGGTGTCATGGTGGTGCCGCCGGCGTCGACGACGCCGCTCGTTGCGGCGACGGAGGTGATCGTGATGGCGACAAGCGCCACCTTCTTCAACAGGTGCTTCCGTGCGATCTTCATGATGTGTTGTCCGCGCTTTCGTGTGTGAGGGTGTCCCCCGTTGTTCGGGGTGCTCCACATTCAGACACCACGAGTGGCCGAACACCAGGCAAGTGTCGGACAAGCCACCCGCGGCGGAATCCTTGCGCTGCGTGGTGAAACCCGACCACCACGACAATGCCAGTTCACGCACCGTGACCCCGCCAAACCATTACCCCGCAAGGGTTTCCCGGCGAACACGTCGCGAAGAGTGACGCCCAGATCCCCTGAACCATCAACACACCGTCAAGACCACCACACCACCTCGGCCACACCACCTCGTCGCCACCTCCACGACGAATCACACCCACCGTGGTCGACGACCACACGACCGGAGGTCTCGGTACCACTGGTCGGCGATGGCAAACGTTCGCCGGCCAGGCGCGTCAGTCGCGCACGGCCCGTCTGACGAGTGCATCGACGAGCGACTCGTCGAGCTCGAAGGCGCTGGCTCGGCTGACGAACTGGCCGCGACCGTCCTGGCCGAGGACGGGTCGGACGCGGGGTCCGCCGCCGAAGGTGAGCACGTCTCCGCGTCGCCAGGTCCGCCATCGCGATGCGAGCGCGAACTGTCGCATGGTGGTCGAGGTGCCGGCGCCTCGTTCGGCGACTCGCTCGATGATCGCCAGAGCGTCGAGCGCGATGGCGGCGCCCTCGGCAGCGGCATCGATCCACGGCTGCACACCTCGGTCGAGCCCCACACCGTCCGCCGTCGTCGGAAGGGATGCTGCGATCCGACTCCACCATGTTGCGTCAGGTGCGTCGCCTGCCCAGTGCGGGTCGCCGCGGAAGGCGGTGGCCAGGGCGAGCGCATGCCAATCGCGTTGACGCACCTCGTGCTCCCACGCGGCGAGATGGTCGTCGCCGCGCCACCATGCCGCAGCGCTCGACCAGGTGGCGATCGAGGCTGCGGCGAACTCCATCGGGTTCCAGAGCACCCCGCTGCACACCTCTCGCAAGGCAGGGTCGCGTCCGCCCAGCGGGCCGAGGTGCAACGCCTCGCGCATCAACCCGTCGTTCACCGGCGTGTTGTCCCACACGAGTGGTGCGCGGCCGGTGATCTCTGCTCGTCGTCGCGCATCTTGTGCTTCGATGCGGTCGTTCACCACATCGGCGCCGGTCCACATCACCTCGACGTGGGTATCGAGTCCGTCGAACAGCGCATGCAGATACGGCGAGTCGTCCGTGCCGCAGTAGTGGGTGGGCACCACCCACACCGGTACCTCGAGCGTGTGCAGCAACGCGTGCGCCAAGTCGCGGTGCGCGTCGCCGGCATCGAGAGCCGGCAGGTCGTCGCAACTGAGCACCACCACGGACGCGCCGGCATCGACTGCCGGCGAGAGCTTGGCGATCACCTCGTGAGTCGTCGCGTCGGGTCCGGGTGTGAGCCCGACCCCGAGCGCCACGCGGGGGCGGCGCTCGGCGAGTTCGGTGAACTGGTCGAGCTCGTCGAAGGTGAACGGCTCGCGCCAGGCATCGCGGTGCCGAGGTTCGGCCTTCGCTGCCCACACGTAGTGCGTGGCGCCGGCGCCGTCGAGACGGTCGAACCAGGCCACCCGCTCGGCGTGCGTCCACG
The DNA here is from genome assembly GCA_043755475.1 of Actinomycetota bacterium. Lineage (GTDB taxonomy): Bacteria > Actinomycetota > Acidimicrobiia > Acidimicrobiales > Ilumatobacteraceae > VFMC01. Next base: position 260 of record JAYUSX010000153.1, on the reverse strand, counting down.
GCTGACCGTAGAAGCCCTCGATCAGTCCGCGGATGCGCATGCGACGCTCTCGTTCCGATCCGATCCTTCCGGCCGTTCGCGATCCTGGCCGCCCACTCGCTCGAAGCCGGAAACATCGACCGACGAGGCCAGCGACACCGGTACGGGGTCGACGAACCCCTTCACGAACACCGATCCCAGCGACTCGAAACCGACATCGTGGAATGCCTCCGGGCCGCCGGCGGCCTCGATCACCCGATCCGTGACGACCACCTCACCCG
>JAYUSX010000152.1:0-12311 GCA_043755475.1 Actinomycetota bacterium | reverse complement strand
GCGCCTTGAAACCAGCGAGTTGCGCTTTCACGTCGGCGATGATGGTGGCCTCGTCGACGTCGGCGCCCTCGACGCGAGATGCGATCGCGGTGACGGCTTGCCCGAACTTCTCGTCGTCGATGCCCACGACGAGACAGTCCTGCACACCGGCGACGCGCTTCACGGCCTCTTCCACCTCTTCGGGGAAGACCTTCTCGCCGCCGGTGTTGATGACCTGACTGCCGCGGCCGAGCAGGTTGATCGAGCCGTCCTCGTTCACGGTGGCCATGTCGCCGGGGAACGAGTACCGGACGCCGTCGATCACCTTGAAGGTCCGTGCCGTCTTCTCGGCGTCCTTGAAGTAGCCGAGAGGCACGTTGCCTCCGGCGGCCACCATGCCCACCTCGCCCGACCCCGGCAGCACCTGGCGCCCGTCGTCGGTGAACACCTTGGTGTCGGGCATCTGCGAGAACTTCGCCGTCGACGGGGGCAGGCCTTTCATCGACATCGAAATGCCCATCGCGCCCTCGGTCGAACCCATCGCATCGACGATGACGACCTGCTCGATGCGGTCGAGCACCTGTGCTTTCACCTCGCTCGTGAACATGACACCGCTGGAGATGATCATCTTCAGTGACGACGTGTCGTACGGCGAGCCGGACTGAGCCGCATCGTCGATCGCGCGGATGATCGGCTTGGCGAACGCATCGCCGACGATCGTGAGGTTGGTCGCTCGCTCGGTCTGTACCAGGCCGAGCAACTCGTTGGCATCGAGCGAGCGGCTCTGCATGGTGACGACCTGGCCGCCGGCGAGCATGGGGATGAACGCGCCGAGCCAGATGCCGGTGCCGTGCATCAGCGGCGCGCACGGAATGGAGATGAGGCGGTTCCCTGCTTCGGTGGCCTGCTTCACCAGCGAACCCACCTCGGACGGGCTGCCAGGCACGGGAAGGCCGAGCAACGGGAAGCCGCTGGTGAGGTAACCGGCGGTCATGCCTCCAACGGCGTACATGACACCCTTGGGCATGCCCGTGGTGCCGCCGGTGTACAACATGTAGATGTCGTCTTCGTTGCGCGTGATGCGCTTCATCGGGTCGTGGCCCGCGACGACGGTTTCGAACGACTGCGCAAGAGGAATCGTGCCGCTCTCGCCGTCGTCGACCTCGATCAGCAGCTTCAGCTTCGGGAGCCGATCGATCACCCGGCCGACGCGGTCGCCCAGCGACGAATGGAACACGACCGCCTCGGCGTCGGAGTTGTCGAGCAGGTACCACAGCTCGTCGTCGAGGTAGCGGTAGTTCACGTTGACGGCCACCCCGCGCATCTTGAAGGCCGCGTACTGCGCCTCGAGATACTCGTTGCCGTTGTAGAGGTAGAGACCGATCTTCGAGTCGGGGCCGAGACCAGCGCTGACGAAGGCCGCTGCCAACCGAGCCGACCGCTCGTCGAACTCACTCCACGTGCGGCGGACGTCGCCGTGGACCACGGCGGTGGTGTCACCGATCTCGTCGGTGATGGCTTCCCAGACGGTTGCGAAGTGAAGTTCCATGTCACGACTGTAGTGCCAACGGTCACAGTCAGGTCGGGTCAAAACGTGAGGCTAGATACCGGAAACGTGTTTCCGGCTCCGGACCCGAGGCGGTCAGCCCACGGGTGTGCCGTACATCTCCATCAGTGGATCGCTGATCAGTTCGAGTCGTTCACCGTCCGGGCCACGGAAGTACAACGACGAGCCATCGACGTGGGCGTACTCGATGCCCCGCTGATCGAACCGCTCCTTGATGATCTGCCAGTGGGTGCGCTCGATCGAGATCGCCAGGTGGTGATGGCCGCCGAGCACCTCTGCGTACTCACCGAGCTCGAGACCCGGCAGATCGAAGTACGCCAGTGTGTTGCCGTGGCCGAGATCGAAGAAGAAGTGCGTCGAACCTGCATAGTCCCGGTTCTCGAACATCTCGATCAACGGGAAGCCGAGCACTCCGTCGAAGAACTGCACGGTGCGCTCGACGTCGCTGCAGATGAGCGCCACGTGGTGCACACCTCGGGCCGTGCTCGCCGGTCGCGTCTCGCGAGGTGCGATGTAACGATCGGCGAGTGCAGCGCGTCTCGCGTCGAGGGCTGCTCGGACGGCCGGTTCCACGCCATGGGACTCGCTCATGCCGTTCTCGTTTCGGTGGTGGAGGTGGTGGTGGTGTGGGAGAGGCGCACGCTGTCACCTTGCCTCAGTGTGCGAGCCTCGTCCAGCGGTCACTGCTCGCGACGGCAGGTGATCAGCACTGGCTCGAACGCGATTGAGCGTGATCGAACATGCCCTCGTACGTGGGGAGATCCCGGGCCAGGCCCGGGATCTCACACCCAGTGGGTCAGCGCCAGAGGCCTGCCCGGTCCCACACGAGTGGGATCTCTGCCATCATTATGCGCCTCCCCGTGGGATCGTGCAAGAGGCAAGGAGACCCTCGAGCAGCGACGTGGTCACGCCGTTCAGCGATGTGAGTCGGTGATGGCCGTGACCCGGTGGCACCGACACCACATGAGGCACGGCGACCGTGCAGCAACCGGCGGCGTCTGCCGATCGAACGCCGGTGAAGGAGTCCTCGAGCGCGATGCAGTCGTGGGGATCGACGTCGAGGCGCGCCGCAGCGAGGAGATAGGGCTCGGGATGCGGCTTGCCGTTGACGACGTCGTCGCCGGCGACCACGGTGCGGAACGAACCGGTCGGCAGCATCGGCACGATCGCGTCGGTGAAGCGCGTCCAACTCATCGTGACGAGCGCGCAGGGGATGCCGTGGTCGAGCAGGTCTGCCAACAGTTCGCGTGCGCCGGGCCGCCACGGCACGGCACGGTGGACACGTTCGATCACGCCATCGAGCAGCAGGTTCACGATCGCGTCGATGTCGAGTGTCAGTGCACCGTGCTCGCGCATGTAGGCGGCGGAGTCGCGCAGATCCTTGCCGACGATGGCGTGAGCGTGCGCCTCGGTCCACGATCCGTTGCCGAACTCAGCGACGAGCTCGTGCTCTCGCTCGATCCAGTACGGCTCGGTGTCGACCAGGGTGCCGTCCATGTCCCACAGAACGGCTCGGAGCGGGCGCGGCGTGCCCACGCGGAGGCTCAACGCGGCCCACCATCGACGTTCAACGTGGTGCCGGTGGTGTAGCTCCCCGCCGCCGTCGCGAAGTACAGCGCTGCGCCGACGATCTCGTGGGGTTCACCGCCACGCCCCAGCGCGAAGCCGGCACGAGCCGACTTCCCGAACGACTCCATGTCCCAGGCTTTCGAGATGTCGGTGAGGAAGGGTCCGGGCACGATGCAGTTCACCCGCACCTTCGGGCCGAGCGTGCGGGCAAGGCCGTAGGTGAGTGCATTGACGCCGGCCTTGGCCGCCCCGTACACCAACTCGTTCGGACTCGTGCGTTGCGACGCGACCGACGACACGAAGATGATCGATCCACCGTCGCCTGCGGCCATCCGTGTGCCGACGATCGCCGACAGACGGAACGGCCCTTTCAGGTTGACGTCCATCACCTTGTCGTACAGGTCTTCGGTGATCGCATCGACCGAGGAGTACAGCGGCGACATGCCGGCGTTGTTCACCAGCACATCGACCGTTCCGAACGTGCGATAGGCAGAATCAGCCAGCTCCTCGGCGCCCTCCCACGAGGCGGCGTGATACGCGATGGCGAGTGCGTTGCGACCCTTCCGGCGCACCTCCTCGGCCACCGACTCGCAGTTCTCGAGTTTCCGGCTGGCGATCACCACATCGGCGCCACGATCCGCAAACGCCAGCACCATCTCGCGGCCGAGTCCGCGGCTGCCGCCGGTGACCACGGCCACCTTGCCCGTCATGTCGAAGAGGTCCGTCATGGCCGAGTTCTTACCAGCCGCATAGCTCGACCGGTCAGCTCTGCTGCTTCTCGAGTTCGGCCAGGGTGTCGTCGAGGGCGTCGAGGCCCGCGGCCAGTTGGTCGTCGGTGTGCGCCAGCCCGACGTTCACCATGCCGCGGAACGCGATGTACACGCCTCGCTCCAACAGCCCGAGGAAGACCAGTTCCTGCAGGACGTTGTCGCGGGCGAAGGCCTCGCGCACGTTGGTCGGCACCGCAGCCGTGGCGTGGAGCGACATCATCGATCCGAACCCGCTGACGCTCATCGGCAGGGAGTGCCGGGCACACACGCCGGCGAGTTGGCGGCGGAACTCGTCGCCGCGCTCGGTGTGAGCCTCGGCGACATCGGCGGTGAACACCTGGCCCAGCACAGCACCGCCGGCGGTCATCGTCGCGATGTTGTTGTTGAAGGTGCCCGCGTGGCTGATCACGCTGGTGCGTGCACCCGGCGTGGTGTCGTACTGATCGAGCAACTCCGCGCGCCCACCGAAGCCGCCGAACGAGAACCCACCGCCGATGTATTTGCCGTAGGTGGTGATGTCTGCCTCGGCGCCGAGGAGGCGGAGCATCCCCTGGCGGCCGTGACGAGAGGTCATCACCTCGTCGGCGATGCACACCGCGCCTGCGGTGCGCGCCGCCGCGAACACGCCCTGGGCGAACTCGGGGGTCGCCGGCACACAACCTCCCGATCCGAGCATCGGCTCCATGATCACGGCGGCGAGGTCGTCGGCATGGCGTTCGATCAGTTCGACGGTGCGCGGGAGGTCGTTGTAGGGCGCGATCACGAAGTCGTACGGCGCGTTCCACGCCGCCGGCCCACTCGCGAAGTAGAGCACGCCACCGTGGTAGCCACCGAGGAACACGAGCAGCTTCTTCCGGCCGGTGAACTGAGTGGCCGTGGTGATGGCCATCAGGTTGGCTTCGGTGCCGGAGTTGGTGAAGCGAACCCGGTCGATGCCGAACCGCTCACACATCAGACGTGCGAGCACTGCCTCTGCCGGGTGCACGCCACCGACGCTGACGTTCGTCTGGAGCGCCGCCACCACGGGGTCGAGGACTCGCCGTTCGCTGTGACCGAGCAGGCCGGCGGTGTAGTCGCCGAGCAGGTCGATGTAGCGATGTCCATCGGTATCGGTGAGCGTGGCACCTTCTCCGGCGACGAACGCGAGCGGGAACGGTGGATGGTTCAACACGGTTCGCGTGTGACCTCCGGGCAGGACCTTCGACGCCTCTTCGAAGTATCGGCGGCTGCCGGGGTTCCGATCAGCAAATTGCAGGCGGGCACGTTCGAGAAGGGCGACGTCCATAACGGCAAACTACGCCGCACCTGCCCGCTGGCGTGCACGTCGACGTCAGAGGGTGCGGGCGGCGCGGCGCGCCTCGAGCACCGCCTCGAGCACCGTTCGTGGCGCCACACAGTCACCGACCTGAACCGACGCGCCCTCCAGCGGTTCCGTCGGGAGTCGGAAGCCGCAGTCGATCAGAGCGACTGCAGCAATGGAACGTCGTTCGCCGCTGAAGCGATCCTGCACGTCCACGAATCCAGCGCGAACGCCACGGAGCAGCGAGCGGCGCTCGATGAGCACGCCGCGTCGAGCCAGGCGCACGTTGGCTGGTGCCAGATCGCCGCTGCGGCTCAGTTCGTTGCCTGCGATCTGATCCTGGGTGATCAACACCGCGCGATCGCCGAGCTCCTCGGCGATCGCAACGGCGATCGGACCACCGATGGGGTCGAACACCGCGATCACGCCCTCAGTGGGAAGTCGTGTGTCGTCGCGACGCACGTCGACGATGTCGAAGACGACGGCGCCGGGAGAGACCTCGTACTCGCGTCGGCCCTGGCGAGCCCCGGTCGCCTGCACGACCTGCGCGGTGGCGGGCGGGTTCGGACCGGTCGCCGCGGCATCGAACTGTGTGTTCAACTGCACCTGGACGCCCAGCCGAGCGCACTCGTCGATGAGCCATCCGACGAACGGCTGCGCCGGTCCTGCGATCGCAGCGATGCCACCGAGTCGATGGTCGCATTCCACCACCGTGACGCGATGGCCGCGAATCGCCGCGACTCGGGCAGTCTCGAGACCGGCGACACCTCCGCCGACCACGGTCACATCGGTCGCCGATCTCGTCGGGACGTACCACGCGGGGTCGTCGGTCTCGTGGCCGGTCGTTGGCTCGACCACGCACGTGATGATCGGATTGCGCGCGTCGCGAACCTGGCAGGTCTGGTTGCAGCGAATGCACGGGCGGGCACGTTCAGCCGATCCGGCGATGAGCAACCGCACCAGATCGGGCTCGGCGAGTTGGGCGCGGGTCATCTCGACCCCGTCGGCCACGCCGGCTTCGATGGCCCAGTCGGCCTGGCCCGGATCGATCACCGAACCCTGCAGGAACACCGGCGTACCGGGCACCGCCTCGCGCACGCGCCGACACACATCGATGTTGAAACCTGCGGGCTCGTGGAAGTCGGGTCGGGTCTTGTCGACCGAGAAGATCGAGCCGCGAACTACGACCACGTAGTCGATGCCGAGCGACACGAGTGCAGGAACGAGCGCGACGGCCATGTCGGAGGTGATCCCAGCCCACGGCGCGAGCTCGTCGCACGACAGCCTGAGCCCGACGGGAGCATCGCCGACGCTGCGTCGCACCGCTTGGATGACCTGGCCGGCGAACAACTGGCGATCCTGGCCCCACTCGTCGCCGCGTTGGTTCGTGAGCCCGGAGAGGAACTGGCGGACCAGGCTGTGCTGTCCCGCGTTGATCTCGACACCGTCGCAGCCGGCACCCATCGCCACCGAAGCCGCATTCGCGAACCCGTCGATGACCGCATGGATGTCGCCCGCCTCCATCCACTTCGGCACCTCGCGCGAGTTCACCTCGGGCACCCGTGAAGGTGCCCACAACGGTGCCTGGCTGTAGGCGCTCGAGCCCTGACCCCCGGCGTGATCGAGCGAGGCGAGCACGATCGATCCCTCGGCATGACACGCAGCGGCGACCGCCGACCATCCCGGCCCGCAGCGATCTGCCAACGGCGCACGCTCGTACGGCCAGTCGCTCGAGTGCACGCTGGCGCCTTCGGTCACGATGATGCCGCACCCGCCTCGGGCACGCCTGGCGTAGAACGCCGCGTGACGAGCGGTGAAGCGCCGGTCGTCGTCGCCGAGGTTGGTGACGATCGGCCCGAACATCGCTCGGTTGGGGGCCGTGACCCCGCGCAGCTGCAGCGGTTCGAGCAGATGCACGATCAGGCGTCGGAGCGCTCGAGCACCAGAACCGGAATGGTGCGTGTGGTCTTCGCCGCGTACTCGGCGAACTGCGGCATGATCGCGACCTGCTGGTCGTACAGGCGCTGCCGCTCGTCGCCGGTGACCTCGACCGCACGGGCCGTGTAGGTCTCGGAACCGACCTCGACGGTGACGGTCGGGTTGGCGATCATGTTGTGATACCAGGCGGGGTTCGTCGGCGCTCCACCCATCGAGGCGATGATGACCACCCGGCCGGCGTCGGTACTGCACACCAGTGGTGTGACACGTGGGGTTCCGGTCTTGGCCCCGGTGTGGGTGACGAGGGCCATCGGCTTGCCCGCGAAGTAGCCACCGACGACTCCAGCGTTCGCGCGGAACTCCTCGATCACCTTGGCGTTGAAATCTTCGGCGTCGCTCATGTCGGCGACGTTACCCGGCGTGTCCGGTCAGCGCGGCTTCGAGGTTCGGCGCGGGCCGGGCTCCGGCCCTGGGTGCGCAACCGGTTCGGATCGTTGACGCGACGCCGAGAGCTCACGACCGCGAACGAGGCGCCGGATGTTGTCGGTGTGGCGCGCCAGCACGAGCACGGCGAGCACCGCCGCGGCAGCAACTTCCCAGCCCGGGCTGCCGTCGATGACGACACCGGCGGGAAGACCGACGGCGATCACGAGCGAACCGAGCGACGCCTTGCCGGTGATCTTCCGTATCGCCACCCAGACCGCCGTCAGTACGACGAACACGATCGGATGCAGCACCACCATCGCCCCACCCACCGTCGCGACGCCTTTGCCACCGACGAACCGGCGGGTGACCGGGTACATGTGGCCGAGGACGGCGGCAGTCACGAGCGCGTACGTCGCCTTCGGTTCATCGACCGCGAGGCCGAACACGGCGGGGATCGCGCCTTTCAGCCCGTCGAGAACGAACACCGCGACTCCCCAGGCCGTGCCCATCGTTCGGGCGACGTTGGAGGCGCCAGGATTGCGCGATCCGACCTGGGTGATGTCGATGCCCTTGCTGCGCGCCACCATGACCGCACTCGGGAAGGTGCCGAGCAGGTAGGCAACAGGCACCAACCCCCAGATCATGTTGGTACTGTACGCGTCGTGCCCGGCTCGTTCGCAGCCCTGTTTGTCGTGTTCGTCCTGCTCGCCATCGGGTCGACCGTGTACGGGGTGAGTTCTGCGCGGAGTCGAGCGCGTTCCATCGGCATGGATCCCGACGCGGCGACCCGAGCGGTGCTGTTCAACCAGCAGCCTGATCTCGCGCTCAAGAACCTCGAGCTCGAACACCGGCGACGGGGATCAGCTTGCGGGTGAGCGACACCGGCTTGCTGTGGTCCATCCCCGGCTTGGGGACGACGGTCGAACTCACCAGTGCGAGCGCGTCGTCGGCGGCACCGCCGACGCATTCGGGGTCGGGACCGTCGAGCGGAAGGCCGGTGAAGAACTTCGCTGCCATGCAGCCACCCTGGCAGGCGTTCCAGCTGCCGCAGCTGGCACAGGCGCCGGCCGACTGCGGTTCGCGCAGCTCGAGAAACAGATCGCTCTGCTTCCACACGCGGCTGAAACCACCCTCGTCGCGGACCGAACCGGCCTTGAAATCGTCGTGGATCACGAACGGGCAGGCGTAGACGTCACCGATCGGGTCGATCAGGCACACGACTCGACCGGCACCGCACATGTTCAGCCCGGGCAGCGAGTCGCCGAGCGCGTTGAGATGGAAGAACGAATCGCCCGTGAGAATGTTCTCGCCGTGGGCCATCAGCCAGTTGTAGATCTGACGCTGCTGGGCATTGGTGGGATGCAGGTCGTGCCACGAGTCGACGCCGCGGCCACTGGGGCGCAGGCGGGTGACGCGGAGCTGGGCGCCGTATGAGTCGGCGAGCGCCTTGAATTCATCGAGCTGATCGACGTTGTGCCTCGTGACGACGACGCTGATCTTGAACGGGCCGTTGCGCTCGACGAAGCCGGCATCGCGGAGATGGTCCATCGCCCGGATGGCGAGGTCGTAGCTGCCGGTGCCCCGCACCGCGTCGTTCGTGGCGGCATCGGTGCCATCGAGGCTGATCTGGATGTCGAGGTAGTCCATCGCCGTCAGACGGCGAGCCTTGTCGGCGTCGATGTAGGCACCGTTGGTCGAGAACTTCACCCCGATGCCGCGGCCGATCGCGTACTCGACCAACTCGAAGAAGTCGCGCCGCACCATCGGCTCGCCGCCGCCGATGTTGATGTAGAAGACCTGCAGATCGTGCAGCTCGTCGAGCACGCGCTTGGCTTCATCGGTGGTGAGCTCGCGCGGGTCACGCTGACCGCTCGAGGACAAGCAGTGCACACAGGCGAGATTGCACGCGTACGTGATCTCCCACGTGAGACAGATCGGGGCGTCGAGCCCGTGCTTCAGTTGGCCGACGAGTGATTCAACGCTCACGAACGATCTCCGAGGACTTGAGGGAAGCGAATGCCGTGGCGAAGCTGGACCAGCGCGTGGGTGCGATGTCGCACGCCTCGAGGGTGGCTGCCAGCGACGGGTGGTCGGCCAGCTGCTTGGCAACGGCCACGACGTCGACGTGCTTCATGAACACGAGACGGCGGTTGCCGTAGTGGTAGGCGAGCGCGCCGAAGGGCTCGGGTCGCAATGCGACCTGCGGGTGCAGCTCGAGCGCCTGCTCGAGCAGCGCAGTGGCGCCGGCCTCGGTCATTCGTTCAGTAGACGCCGCACATGCCGTCGATCGAGATCTCCTCGACCAACAGCTCCTCTTCGATGGCCGCAACCGGGGCTACCTGCTCGTCGACGGAGGTGTCCTCGGTGATGACGTTGTCGTTCTCCATGACTGCCGAGCGTAGCGGCCGGGAGAGGCCGAGTCCCTCCCGGCCGCAGGGAGGCACGATGATCGCCGCAACGATCGCCGACGATCGCCGACGAGAACACGAGTAGCGTCTTCGGTCCTGTGTCGACGCTTGATCCGTTCCCCGAGCTCGACCTCGAGCGCGACCGGCTGCGGTTCTCGCGCGCCTGTCGTGACTCGATGATCGAACGCTTCTCTACGGTCGATCCGAACGCATCGGCCGACGAGTTCACGAAGGAGTACGTCGAGGTCACGGTCGCCGAGGCGTTGGAGGACCTGCAGACCCCTGGTGCCGGTGACTTCTTCGGCCGCATCACCGAGGAACTCCGGGGTGGTGCCCCCGCCGGCACCCCCGCTGGCACCCATCCCGAGACGTGGTACATCGGTCGACGCCACATCGAAGACGAACGGCACGATCCGGTGGTGGTCGACTGGCGTGCACCGATCGCCGCGCCGTTCTATCGAGCGACCGGCGTCGATCCACTCGGGCTGTCGCACCGACGACGGTTCACGTTCGCCGAGGGCCAACTGGCGGCGTACCTCGACGAGCAACTCGACGATCCCGACGCCGCAGGCGCCGCGAGCGGCGTGCCCGACCCGGTGCTGGCCGAGATCGGTGCGGCGCGCACCGGCGCGATGCGCGACATCGTGGCCACCATCCAGGCCGAACAGGACGTGGTGATCCGAGCCCCGATCGACCAGTGCCTCGTGGTGCAAGGAGGTCCGGGCACCGGCAAGACCGCGGTCGGGCTGCACCGCGCCGCGTATCTGCTCTTCGAACACCGCCGCCGTCTCGGGCGCGATGGCGTGTTGGTGGTGGGACCGAACACCGTGTTCCTCGACTACATCGGCAACGTGCTGCCATCGTTGGGCGAGCGCAGCGTGCAGCAGCGCACGGCGCTCGAGTTGTGCATCCCGCGGCTCGAGACGATGACCGGCATCGATCCCGACCCGGTCCGCCGTGTGAAGGGCTCTCCCGACATGCTCGCCGCGCTCGAGGCTGCGGTCACCCGCCACGTGCAGCATCCCACCGAGCCGGTCCGTCAACCATTCGGTGCGCGCACGCTGGTGTTCGAGCCCGACGAGATCGCCGCCTGGATCGACCTCGCCCTCAATGGCACCCTGCCGGTCAACCGCCGCCGCGAGTCGTTGAAGCCGATCATCGATCGAGTGTTGCTGCAGCGCACCGGCAAGGATGGCGCCTACTCGAAGATGGACGTGTTGCGCCCAGTGCTCACGAAGTGCTGGCCGGCCGTGCAGCCGGTGAAGCTCGTCGACCAGTTGCTCGCCGAGCACGGGTTCGGACCATCGGGCAAGAAGCGAGCATGGACGGCGGCCGACCAGTACTTGGTCGACGAGGCCAACACGTTGCTGAACGGCACCCCGTTCACGTTCGGCCATGTGGTGATCGACGAAGCTCAGGATCACTCGGCGGTCGCACTGCGGGTGATCGGCCGGCGCAGCCCGACGGGGTCGATGACGGTGCTGGGCGACCTGGCCCAGTCCACCACCCCGGCAGGCCAGGACGATTGGGCCGTGGCCCTCGGTCACCTCACGAAGGCGGCCGGCTCGGTGGCCCATCTCACCATCGGATACCGCGTGCCGGGTCCCATCCTCGATGTGGCCAACCGGTTGCTGCCGTACACCGGCGTGACGACCGTCGCCAGCACGAGCGTGCGGTTCGAGGGCACCGCGCCCGCGGTGGTGCGCGCCGGTGTCGATGAACTGGCCGACGCGGTCGCCGCGGAAGTCGTCGCCGTCCGTCATCGGCACCACAACACCGGCGTCGTCGCCCCCGACCGGTTGTATGCCGCGATCGATGCCGCGTTGCAGTCGCGAGGTCTGCGTGCAGGGCGACGAGTGCAGAACCTCGAGCGTGACGAGGTGCCGATCTTCGGCGCGGAAGCGGTGAAGGGTCTGGAGTTCGACGGCGTCGTGGTGGTGAACCCGGCAGAGATCGTGGCCGACGGCGGTCCGAACCGAGGGGCGCGCCTGCTGTACGTGGCGATGACCCGTGCTGTCCAGGTGCTGCACGTCGTGACCGACAGCGACCTGCCGGTGGAACTCGCTGCGCCCTGATCGGGTGGTCGGCTGTGACAACCGGCGAGTGAGCTGGCTAAGGTCGCCCACAGTTCGTCGAGACCAATTGGGGGTCCTCCGTGAAGACCAAGGCTGCCATTCTGTGGGAAGTCAACACGCCGTGGAGCGTGGAGGAGATCGAACTCGATCCCCCCGGTCCCGGTGAGGTGCTGGTCAAGATCGCGGCGAGTGGCATGTGCCATTCCGACGAGCACCTCGTCACCGGCGACCTGCCGTTCGGTCTGCCGATCATCGGCGGCCACGAAGGCGCCGGCGTGG
>JAYUSX010000151.1:0-12317 GCA_043755475.1 Actinomycetota bacterium | reverse complement strand
CCTCGAGCGCCGCCACCTCGGCGCCGGCATCGATGACGGTGAGGACCAGCGGATGTGTGTCCTCGTCGTCTGGGCCGGCGATCCGGCCGATCAGGTCGACCCAGAACCACCGACTGTCCTTGTGGCGGACGCGAAGTCGGAGTCTCGTCGATTGTCGGGCCGTCCATTCGGCTTCGCCTGCCAACACGAGGTCGTCTGGATGGACGAACTCCATCGAATCGCGGCCGATGACTTCCTCGGGATTCCAACCCGCCAACCGCTCGAGCGACGGCGACACCCACTCGATGAGGCCGTGTCGCAACCTGATCACCACATCGCCGACATGGTCGACCACCAGCCGATACTGCCGATCGGTCTCCTTCGCCCGCTGCTCGGCAAAGCGCAGGCGACGTTCGTTCTCCTCCAATGTCGCGGTCACGGACCGACGTTCGGTGATGTCGCGGATCAGATTCACGAAGCCATCGCCGAGGCGGGCTGCGACGTTCTCGAACCAGATCCCCGGGAACCGCACCGCCTCGCGTTCGACGGTGTCGACTTCTCCGGTGTCGACCACTCGGCAGACTCGATCGAACATCGCCCTGCCGAGGTCGTTGTCGAACAGCCGAAGAAAGCGTTGTCCGATAACGGTCTGGGCGCCGTCGAGGGGGACGGCGACGTACTGGGTGACGCGGCCGTTGGCAGCGCAGCACTCGAAGTCGGTGATCGCACCGTCCTCGTCACGTATCGCCCTCCAGACAGACACGCCGAACGGGATCGAGGCGATGAGCGCGTCGACCGTCATCGCGCTCACTCCGCTCGGTTCTGGCGCGCCGTCGTGCCCGATTCTGGTCATGTCGGGTGCCCCATGAACCAAGACTCTGACACAGCCGGACACCCAGGGTGTCGTCTTGTCGACGGAGCCGCTCTCGATTCCAGCGCCGCGTCGATCCGACGTTCAGGCCTCGGGCTCGGGTGGTCGCCGGGCGACGGGGACGCGGTTCATCTGCCGGGCGATCTGGAAGTAGTCGAACGGGAGGTCACGCAGATCGATCATCCCGTCGTCGTTGCGATCGATCACTCCCTTCTGCTCGCTCCCGACAGCGATGACGCGGTGCCGACGGGTGTACTCGACCTCATGGCGCGGCGGCGACTCGGCCGCACTGTCGTGGGTGTCGATCACAGCGCTCCCCGTCGCGTCGGTGGTGGTGGTGGTGGTGTTCGGAGCCGGCCGCGAGGCCCTTTGCTGAAGCGGCGTTCGAACGGGTACGTGGTGCTCGAAGGCATGGCCGGCCAGCTGAGATGCCGACCCTTCGGAGATGCCCTCGATACGCATAGTGATCCTCACCGTCCGACGCGCGGGGCGGCCGCGCCACGTCTTGCGGGTCAAGATTGCGTCAAGACCAGGCTCGACCTGCTTGACGGCTGCCACCTTCGTCGGAGCCCCACATGGGAGACTGTCGCCATCGTGTCTGATCAACCGTCGTCTCCCGATCGACAGGCGGACCTGGTCGACCCTGTCCCTTCGCCGCGCGCTGCTCGCCGAGGGCTCGGGCTCACGGTGGCGGTCGTGGTGTCGTGCTTGGTGGCGGCAGGCGTCTTTGCGATCTGGGCGCTGCGCGACTCCGATGGCGACGGAAAGGTGACGGCAGTGGGCGCCGGACACGACGGACAGAACGCACATGATGGACAGAACGGACATGACGGACACGACGGCGAGCAGGTGCTCGACGGGTGCGATCCGGTCGCCTACCACAACACGATGATGATGTTCGATCCGTTCGCGGCCGACGGTTTGCTCGACTCGGGTTGCCCCTGGCCCTACGACGCGACGATCGCTGTCGCCGGCGGCGAGGAGAACCCCGAGACCACCGCCGAGTTCGTTCCCCGCAGGTATGCCGAGATCTTCGATCTGATCTCCGCCGAGCAGCACGGCATGTGTTCCGTCGCCTCGTTGCCCGACGAGACGGTGAACGGCTTCGTGTTCGGCTTTCGGGTGGCGCTGAACGAGTCCGGCTGCGCCGATGGGGTGTCGACGTTCGATGTGGTGTTGCGCGAGTACGCCACGAAGGCGTGGCGTGACTCCGCGGCCGAGGTCGCTGCCGCCGACGTGATCGTGCCGGGCGCCGGCCGTGTGGTGGTGCTGGGGAGATGGGTGGTGTCGGTGATCGGTGTCGACGAGGCCACGGTCGACGCGTTCGCCGACCAACTGGTTCCACTCGGCGGCGCGTCGATGGGTGGGTGATCGCTGATCGCTGACGGAACGAACGTGACCGTCAGGGCGAGACGATTCGCCCCGGCCAGCGCACGCTGTCGAACCGCCAGGCCGACCGAAGCCAGTCATCGACGGTGTGAACGAGGGTGCTGTCGAGCCCAGCACTCGACGAGCGAACCCATGAACGCACTTGCGCATCCGCTTCGTCGGTGATGTCGGGGTCGATGTACACGCAGCCGATCACGTCGTCGGTGGTCGGATCGAGCACGGTGTAGGCGAATGCGTCGCCGGCGACGAACTCGTTCCAGTGCATCACGAGATCGCGGAGATTCTCGTCGGACGTCATCTCGAACGGCCACGGATCGGGACCCCATGTGCCGTCCCCGAACCCCGGCGTGGAGTGGATGTGTTCGATGCTCGACATCCATGCGGCATGATCTCGTTGGTTGTGCTCGGGCGCCAACGGACGAAGGATGAAGCTGTCGGTCGATGGTGGCACGGGAAGATCGGCCATCGCGAGGCGCGGCCACGTCATCGAGGCATGACCTCGTCGAACAGGTCGAGCATCGCTCGCCACGAGCGGCTGGCCGTGAGTTCGTGGTACGCCGTTGCAGGGCTGCCGAATCGTGCCGCATTCGGGTTGGTGAAGCTGTGGACGGCGCCACCGTGGAGGTGCATCCGCCAGTCGACACCTCCCGATCGCATCTCGAGCTCGAAAGCGGCGCGTTGTTCGGGTGGGATCATGGGATCGTCGGCTCCGATGCACACCAGGACCGCCGCGGTGATCGCCGAGGCGTCCTCGGGGCGGGAGGTGCTCAGGCCGCTGTGAAAGCCGACGACGGCCCGCAGATCGGTGCCGGCTCGGGCGAGCTCGAGCGCCATCGTGCCACCGAAGCAGAACCCGATCGCAGCCACGCGAGATGCATCCACCCTCGGCTCGGCGAGCAGGACGTTCAGACCGGCGAGCCCGAGCGCTCTGGTGAGCTCGGCCGAGTCGCGCAGTGGCCCGAGTCGTTCGCGGATCTCCGACAGCTCGAGTGGCTGACCGTTGCCGTGATAGTCGAGAGCGAACGCGACGAACCCGAGATCGGCCAGGCGGATCGCCATCGACTTCACGTTGTCGTCGAGGCCGGGGCCCTCGTGGCACAGGAGCACGGCAGGATGCCGATCTTCGCCATCGGGCAGTGCAAGGTGACCGACGAAGCGCTTGCTGTCGAAGTGGTACTCGATGTCAGACGTGTGCACGCCGACACCGTAGTCAGCGCGCCGAAGCCGACCGGCTGAAGAGCCGGTCGGCCTCGGTCCCTGGTTCCCGCGGAGCCGTGCGGGAACCCGTGCTCATCCGGGTCCGCCCCTCCGGATGTCGTGGTGTGTCAGCTGGTGTGTCAGCTGGCGGGTCAGCTGACGGTCACGGCATCAGCACGCCGCCGATGATGTGGACCGTGGCGTTGGCCGTGGGGACGTCCATGCAGACCGACGGGACGCCGTTCACCACGAGGGAGCCGTTGTCGTCCGTGATCTCCAGGTCGGCGCCGTTCACCGTCGTGACCGAGCCGAGCTCGATCAGGTCGGCCGAGCTGAGCGACTCGCCCACGACGACGTGGTACGTGAGGATCGAGGTGAGCAGATCGGTGTCGGCGAGCACGGCCTCGAGGTCGGCGGCCGGGATGGCGGCGAAGGCGTCGTTGGTGGGGGCGAAGATGGTGAACGGGCCCTCACCGTTGAGCGTGTCGACGAGACCGGCGGCGGTCACGGCGCTCACCAGGGTCGACAGCACCGGGTTGTTGCTCGCGGCGGTGGCGGCGGGGTCGTCGGCCATGCCGTCGAAGCTGCCCTCTCCGTCCAGCGGGACGCTGGCGCATGCAGGACCCGAGGGTGCCATCGATTCACCGCCGGACTCGGCCATCATGTCGGGCGGGAGCAGCACCTGGTCGATGATGTGGACCGTGGCGTTGGCCGTGCTCACGTCGGAGCACACCACGTCCACGCCGTTCACGGTGGTGCCGTCGGCACCGAACTCGAGGTCGGCGCCGCTCACGGTCTCGGCCGACCCGGCCTCGCCGAGCTCGGCGGCGTCGAGCGACTCACCGGCCACGACGTGGTAGGTGAGGATCGACGTGAGCAGGTCCTTGTCGGCCAGGATGGCCTCGAGCTGGTCGGCCGGGATGGCGGCGAAGGCGTCGTTGCTGGGGGCGAAGATGGTGAAGGGGCCCTCACCGTTGAGCGTGTCGACGAGGCCGGCCTCGCCGACGGCGGTCACGAGGGTGGACAGCAGGGGGTTGTTGCTCGCGGCGGTGGCGGCGGGGTCGTCGGCCATGCCGTCGAAGCTGCCCTCACCGTCAGCCGGGACGGCCTCGCAGGCGGGGCCGAACTGGGTACCGATCATGGCGTCGGCCATGGTGGTGCCCGGCGCCTCCGTCACGTCGGGAGCCTCGGTGATCAACGGTGCCTCGGTGGCGGCGGGGGCCCCGGTGATCGCCGAATCGCTCTGGTCGTCGCCGCAGGCGGCTGCGGCGAGCGACAGCAGGGCGAGGCCGGAGACGATCGTGCGGGTCCGCCAGGGGCGGTGGGTACGGGGGGAGGGGTTCACGGGATCTCCTTGATGGGATGTGTTGCTGGGGGGGATTGGTCGAGCGGAGGGAGTTCGCTGGGGTGTCACCGGACGATCACCACGATCTGGTGTTGGCCGGTAGCGCCGCTCGGGAAGGGTTCGGTGCGGTCGGGGGTCTGGATTGGGCCGTTCTTCTCGGTGGCCCGGACCCGCACGGTGTGGCGCCCCGACGTGGCCTGCCAGGCGTACGACCACTGGCGCCAGGTGACGTCGTTGAGCTCGGCGGCGAGGGAGGCCTCCACCCAGTCGCCGTCATCGAACTGCAGCTCCACCCGCTCGATGCCGCGGGTCTGTGCCCAGGCCACGCCGCCGATCGGCACCGTGCCGGCGTCGACGGTCGCGAGGCCCTTCGGGGTGTCGATCCGGCTCTGCACCTTGATCGGCGCGTCGTCCACCCAGCCGCGCTCCACCCAGTACTGGTCGAAGCGGTCGAAGCGGGTGAGCTCGATCTCCTCGAGCCACTTGGTCGCCGACACGTAGCCGTACAGGCCGGGCACGATCAGCCGCGCCGGGAAGCCGTGTTCGAGCGGCAACAGTTCGCCGTTCATCCCGATCGCGACGAGGGCGTCGCGGCCGTCGAGCGCGGAGGTCGGGAAGCCGCACGTGTAGCCGTCGACTGACCTGCCGACGATCTGGTCGGCGTCGGGGTCGATGCCGGCGCTGTCGAGCAGATCATCGAGGCGGACACCGAGCCATCTGGCGGTGCCGAGCAGCTTGCCGCCCACCTCGTTCGACACGCACGTGAGCGTGATGTCCGACTCGACGAGGGGGAGCTGGAGCAGTTCGTCGTAGGTGAGCTCGAACGGGTCGTCGACCATGCCGCTCACACGAAGGCGCCAGCCGTCGACGGCCACCTGCGGCACGGTCAGTGCCGTGTCGATGCGATAGAAGCCGGCGTTCGGGGTGAAGAAGGGCGACACGCCCTCGATGGGAGCAACGATCTCCGGTGGCGTTGCGGCGAGCGGTCGACGCGCAGACGGGACGCGGAGGCGGGCGCGATCGCCGGCCGCGCTGAACCGTTGGCGTGCCTGCCGACCGAGGCTGCCGAGGAGCACGGCACCGGTGGTCGCCGCCGCCGCGGTCGCGAGGAATCGACGCCGGTCGTTGGGCACGAGCTCCGCGATCGAGGGCCGCGGCGGTGCAAGCGTCTTGGGCGTCGACGACTCGGTGGGTGCCGCCGGTCCGCGGCGGGTGGCGGCACGGCGCAGGCCGTACAGCGCTGCGACGCCGACCGCGGCGCCGACAACGGACGGGAGGACTGCGACGAACGGCGCCTGACGGCGCGTGGTCTGCGAGGCGTAGGCGCCGATGAGCCCGAACACCGCGATGCCGCCCAGTGCGAGCGGCAGCCGTCGGCCGAACGCGACGATCCCGACGATCATGGCGTACACGGTCAAGATGGAGGCGATGCCCACGAGCAGTGCGATCTTGTCGTTCGTCCCGAACCAGTCGATGGCGAGGTCCTTCACGCGTCGCGGGACGGCATCGATCACGCGGTCGCCGACGTCGAGCACCGGCGACTGGAACGTGCGCGACAGCGCGGCCACGATCTCGGCGACCGCGAGCGCGACGAGCGCGGCCACGACACCGGCGACGGCGCCGAGGGCGCGGCGCGGTCGGCCAGACATCGAGGTGTGTTCGTGAGCCGCGCGCTGCGCCGCGTCGGATCGGGGGTCAGAGGGTTCGTCGGGCTGTGGATCGGGCACCGATACGGGCATGTACGTACTTCTTTCCATGGGCGGGGTTCGGACCCCTCGACCGTCCGGGTTGGTCGACGGGTCGACGATCTTCCGGCCGACCAATCCGCCGAGGCGTCCGCCCCGAACGGGGGACATGCGACGAGCTCCTCTCGACCACGACCCATGCGTCACTTGCGGCGCGTGCTCGCGAACGGTGCGAGCCGGGGACAAGACCGATCGGCGGTCGACATGGGTGTCCTGAGGATCGGCCGGGCCGCACGCGGCGACGCCGCGCTCGCCGAGACGGACGATCCGCTGGGCGAGTTGCTGCGATTGGCAGGTCGAGGCGACCAGGCTGCGTTCGGTCAGCTCTACGACCAGCTCGCACCCGTCGTGTTCGGCGTGGTGCTGAAGGTCGTGCGCGACCCGGCCCAGAGCGAAGAGGTGGCCCAGGAGGTCTTCGTCGAACTGTGGCGACTGGCCACCCGCTACGACGGCACACGCGGCAGTGTCATGTCGTGGGCCGCCACGATGGCGCATCGCCGCGCCGTCGATCGCGTGCGCTCAGAGCAGTCGTCCCGGAACCGCGTGGCGCGCGAGGCGTCGAATGTGGTCCGAGATCATGACGACGTGGTCGCTCGAATGGAGACGACACTCGATCGAGCTCGTGTTCGTCACGCGCTGGAACAACTGTCGCCGCTGCAACGCGAGGCTCTCGAACTCGCGTACTTCGGGGGACACACCTATCGGGAGGTTGCGGTACTTCTCGATGTCGCCGAGGGCACCGTGAAGACCCGGATTCGCGATGGCATGATCAGGCTGCGCGACGAGCTCGGAGGCACCCAGTGAGCAGCAACGACATCGACGTCCACCACCTGGGCGCCGCCTATGCGCTCGACGCGCTCGACGAACGCGAACGAATGGCCTTCGAGGCCCACTACCCGTCGTGCGAGGTGTGCCGTGCCGATGTGCTGGCGTTCCGTGCCACCCTGACACATGTGGCGACCGCTCAGTCGGCCGACCCGCCCGCGTCGATGAAGTCGCGGGTGATGGCCGAGATCGGGCACACTCGTCAGCTGTCGCCGCTCCTGCCCGACAGGGTGGCCGACCTGGCCGAGCGGCGGCGCCGCCGCCAACGCGTCATCGAAGGCGTGCTCGTTGCGGCGGCCGCGATCGCACTGTTCGTCGCCACCGCGGTGGTGCTCCGCAACGGTGATGACCAGCCAGCGTCTGCGAGTGCACTGGCCGACGTGATGGCGGAACCCGATTCGAGGTTGCTCACGCTCGTGCCGGGTGCCGGCGCGAGCTCGGGCACGGTGAAGGTGGCGTGGTCGTCGAGTGACGGAACTGCGGTGTTGATCGCCGATGGTCTGCCCACCGCCCCGAGCGGATCGGCCTACGAGTTGTGGTTGATCGCTGATGAGGTGCCGCAACCGATGCAGGTCCTGCAGTCGGCGGGCGACGGCCGACTCCGAGCCGTGATCGACATCGACTCCGTCCCTGACGCGTGGGGAGTGACCATCGAGCCCGAGGGGGGATCGCCGGCGCCCACCGGTGACATCTTGTTCCTCGGCACGGCGTGATCGTCAGGTCGACTAGATTCGCGGTTCACTGAACGATCGTTCAGCCAACACCCTGTGGGAAGGGTGGCCACGACGAACAGGGGTCCGCGATGGTGAGCTCGAGCACCGAACAGACAGCTGCACGCATGTCCGGCGCTGACGACAGCAATCGCAGCGGCCAGAGGGGTCTCGGTGGTGGCCGCGTCGAGTTGACCGAGCTATCGAAGTGGTACGGCGATCAGCAGGTGTTGAAGTCGATCGACCTCACCATCGAGTCGGGTGAGTTCTTCTCGTTGTTGGGTCCGTCTGGTTGTGGCAAGACGACGACGCTGCGGCTGATCGGGGGCTTCGAACCAATCGAGGTGGGCATCGTGCGGATCGACGGTGCCGACATGCGCCACGTGCCACCGGAGCGACGGCCGGTCAACACGGTGTTCCAGAGCTATGCGCTCTTCCCGCACCAGACGGTTGCACAGAACGTCGAGTTCGGACTCCGCTTCCAGAAGGGCGGCTCGCACAAGATCGACAAGGCAGAGCGCAGCCGGCGCGTGCACGAGGCGCTCGAACTGGTGCGGCTCACGGAGTATGCGTCGCGCAAACCGCATCAGCTGTCCGGTGGCCAGCAGCAGCGCGTCGCGCTGGCGAGGTCGTTGGTGCTGCGCCCGCGCGTGCTGCTCCTCGACGAGCCGCTCGGTGCGCTCGACGCCAAGCTGCGGCGAGCACTCCAGCTCGAGCTGCGGCAGCTGCACCAGGAGGTGGGCATCACCTTCGTCTACGTCACTCACGACCAGGAGGAAGCGCTCACCATGAGCGACCGGCTGGCGGTCATGCGGTCCGGCGAGATCGATCAGGTCGGCACGCCGCGCGAGGTGTACGACCACCCCGCCACCGCGTATGTGGCTGACTTCCTCGGCATCGCGAACCTGCTGCCGGCCACCGTCAGCACTGCGGGGCGCGTGATCATCGGTGGCCGAGAGTTCGAGGCCGACACGAGTGATGTGACCGGTGCGTGCACGGTGATCGTGCGCCCCGAGCGGGTGCGGCTGGTCGCAGCGGGTACGGGCACGCTCGCCGCGCGGGTGCGTGCGCTGGTGTTCGCCGGCCCGGTCACACACGTGCATCTCGAGCTGGGCGATCAGAGCTTGCAGGCGGTCGTGGCCAACGACGGAGGCGAGCTGGTCGCCCGTCAAGGCGACGCGGTCGATGTGGTGTTGCCGGTCGATTCGTTGCGCGTGCTCGCCTGCTGATCAGCTGGCCGCGTCGATGTTCTCAGTCCGGATGAGTTGCCACGACCGCCCGGTAGTGCTCGACGAAGCCGATCACCATGTCGTCCTTCGCCGTGAGGACCCCCGTGGTGAACAGCGATGATGCAACGCCTCGCTGCACCCGTTCGCAGACGCCGAAATCCTGGGCCGCGACGAGCTCGCTGAAGTCGACCACCTCCGACGGGTCGAAGCCCTCGGCCGCGATGGTCTCCGGAGCGAACATGTACTCGGTGACGACCGTCGTGTGATCGGGTCCCTTCGGATACATGGTCGTGACGATCGCACTGGTGCCGGTGATGTCGATGAACGCGTTCGGGAACATGGTGGCGCCGAAGTAGGAGGAGGCGTCGTCGTCTGAGAGGCCGGGCAGCACCGGCAACCGCGAGGTGCCCGATTGGCTGAAGGTGTTCCCGTGATCCTTGAGCGTGACGCCTCCGTCGGTGCGCTCGGGGTCGTACACCCAGCCCGTGCGATACACCGGCACGATCTCCACCAACTCGGGATGAACTCTGGTGCAGTGCAGGCACTCCTGGTAGTTCTCGACGATGATCTTCCAGTTCGCCCGAACCTCGGCGCGCGTGGTGACCGCCACCTGCAGTTCTCCGAGCCGGTAGCGCTCCAGCGCGAGGAACTCCTGGCCGTGGCGCTGCATCCAGACGTCGAACGGCGTCGGGTCCTTCGCCAGTGTGACGAACACGAAGCCTTCCCACACGGCGACGCCGACCGACCACAGCGACAGCGCATCCTTGTCGACATCGGTCGAATCGAGGTGTGGAGTCGCGATGAGGCGGCCGTCGAGGGCGTACGTCCAGGCGTGGTAGGGACACATGAGCGAGCCCTGCGTGGAGTCGCCGTCGTTGTCGCACAGCCGGGCACCGCGATGGCGGCACACGTTCGCGTAGGCGTGGATGCGGTCGTCGAGATCACGTGCGACGAGGATGCTCTCGCCCGCCACGTCGATGACTCGGCGGTTGCCGCGGGCGAGCGTGTCGGCCCGAAGAGCCAAGAACCAGCCGCTGTGGAAGATCAGTCGTCGTTCGAGGTCGAACGTCTCGGGCGAGCAGTACTCGGCCGACGTGAGCGTTGGGTGCTGGATGGGTGTCATGAGGGTCTCCTGCCCGGCAGAGCCTGACTGAACGATCAGTCTCGTGTGCTACCTTTGTTGGACAAGTGCTCAGTATCTCACACTCGGCGACCCGGGAGAACCACATGAACAGCACCGAAGCCCCGATCACCACACTCGACGGTCTGATCGAGCGCGAAGAGGCCTCGTTCCTGGCTCGAACGGGCCGATCGGCCGAGCTGTGGCAACGGGCGAGCGAGGTGATGCCCGGCGGCGTGGCATCGAGCTGGGCCAGTTCGCGACCGGTGCCCGTGTGGGTCGATCGAGGACTCGGGGGACATGTGTGGGATGCCGACGGCACCGAGTACGTCGACATGCACGGGGGCTATGGCGTGAACGTCGTCGGCCATGCTCATCCCGCCGTGGTCGACGCGGTGCAGCGACGAGTGCAACTCGGCACCCACTTCGCCCAGCCCACAGAGGACACGATCGTGGTGGGCCAGGCACTCGCGGCGCGGTTCGGGCTTCCGATGTGGCGATACACGAACTCGGGCACCGAGGCCACGATGGACGCCGTCCACCTGATGCGAGCGATCACCGGCAGGAAGCTGGTGATCAAGATCGAGGGCACGTACCACGGTCATCATGACGCGCTCATGATCTCGGCATTCAGGAGTGCCGCTCAGCTCGGGCCCGTCGACGAACCGTTCCGGGTGCCCGGTTCGGGCATCCCGCAGGAGATGGCCGATCTCGTCCGCATCGTGCCGTTCAACGACCTCGGCGCGTTGCAGCGCACGCTCGACGCACACCATGGTCAGGTCGCGGGCATGATCCTCGAGCCGATGATGATGAACGCGGGCATCATCCCGCCGGCCCCCGGCTATCTGCAGGGAGTGCTCGATCTCGTCCACGCGCACGGCGGCCTGGTCGCGTTCGACGAGGTGAAGACCGGCATGGTGGTGCACCCGGGTGGCGTGACCGCCCTGTACGGGGTGCAACCCGACATGGTGTGTCTCGCCAAGGCGCTCGGCGGTGGCGTGCCATGTGGCGCGATCGGCGGCACGGCCGAGGTGATGCAGGCGATCACCGACGGTCGCTACGACCAGGTGGGAACGTTCAACGGCAATCCGCTCACGATGGCCGCTGCTCGAGCGGTGCTGACCGAGGTGCTCACCCCCGAGTCGTACGTTCGCGCCGAACAGCTCGGACGGCAGATGCTGGAGGGTTCGCTCGCCGCCTTGGGTCAGCATGGACAACCCGCCTATGGAGCCGTGTACGGATTCAAGGGCTCGGTGGTGTTCCACGGCACGCCGTGCACGAACTACCGCGAGTTCCTCGACATCGATCTCGCGATCAGCCACTGCCACTTCCTCTACCAGCACAACGGCGGGGTGTTCCTGCCACCGTGGGGCAAGAGCGAGTCGTGGACGCTCTGCGTCAGCCACAGCGACGCCGATGGTGAGCGTTACGTCGACAACCTCGCTCGCCTCGCCCGCGACGTTGCCCCCATCCGCGACCGCCGCTCCGACATCTTCGGCGAAGGCCAGTACAACTGACCAACACGTCCGTGAGTCAAACCCGCAGCAGCTGCGGGTCGCGCTCACGGGTGACGGTTGCTCGTGAGGCGGACCCGCAGCTGGGCTTGTTCGGCCGTGCGTGATGTCCAGCCTCTCGGCGATCACGCCACCCATGTAGTAGTGGTCGTCGTCGAACACCACCACGGGGCCGTCGGGTATCACGCCGGACATGATGTTGTCGGGCGTGAACACCGACGGCAGGTCCCAACCATCGACCGGTGCATCCAGCTCGCGACCGACGCCGTCGCGACGCCAGATCGATCCCGTTGCGATCACGACCCGGTCGGGGTCGAAGTCGAGGATCTGCCGCTCGTCGATCTCGCTCTGGAGATGAACCTCTACGTTCGACAACTTCTCGATCTGGCCCAC
>JAYUSX010000150.1:0-12389 GCA_043755475.1 Actinomycetota bacterium | reverse complement strand
CCCTCGACGGCCTGTCAGGCCTGCTCAGGGCTCCTGACCGCACGCTCATCGCGCTCGGGTTGATCTCGATGATCTCCCAGCGATCCCCGATCCGAGAGCGATATCTTGCGCTCGAGGCCACCATCGTGTCGCTGACCGCGACGCTCGCAATGTGGGTCTTCGTCGTCGAACCGGCCCTCGGACGCTCCACCCTCACCGACGCCGACCGGATCCTGTCGCTCTCTCTTCCGGCATCCGATCTCGTCCTCGTCGCTCTGGCTGCACGTCTGTCACTCGGCTATCAGGCGCGCAGCCGATCGTTCACGATCCTGCTCGCCGGCCTCGTCACGCGCCTGCTCGCCAACGTGTTGGGCTACTGGTCGTACATGGCCAACGGCGAAAAGGGAACGCTGGTCATCCACGCGCTCACCGCCGTGTCGCTGCTGCTGTTCGCCCTCGCCGCAATCGACAAGACCGGAGCCAGACGGCCCCAGATCGCACACCAAGCCGTCCAACTCGACCGGCTTCGACTGGCCACGATCGCGCTGTGCGCCCTCACCCCACAGGTCGTGCTGATCGCGCTCATCCTGTCGGACGATGCCGCACGCTCCACCGTCTTGTTCGCCGGTGCGGTGACGGCGCTCGTGACCGTGCTGGCGCTGATGCGTCTCTGGGGCTTGGCGCTCAGCGTCCGCGACCTCACCGAACGACGCGGCAAGGACCGCCTTGCGTCGCTGGTCGAGCGTTCGTCGGACATCGTCGTGCTCGTCGACGCGAACCGGCGCATCGCCTACACGAGCGGCGCCGTGGCGACGACGCTCGGCGTGGACAGCCAGACGTGGGTCGGTAAGCGCCTGCAGGAACTGGAGTTCGAACCCGTCGCTGAGTCGTGGCAGATGGCGGCCGACCGGATCCTGACGCAGCCGCCCGATGGAACGGTGTCGGTGGAGGTCATCGCACATCATTCGAGCGGGGCCCCGCGGCTGCTCGAACTGACAGCGGTGAACCTCATGCAGAACGTGGCTGTGGCGGGTGTGGTGATCACCATGCGCGACGTGACGACGACCCGAACCCTGCAGCGCCAGCTGAGCTTCCGAGCCGACCACGACGAGCTGACCGGACTGGCGAACCGTGCCCAGTTCCTCTCACGGCTCACGCACGATCTCGCTCACGACCGGCGGCCCGTCGTGATGTTCATGGACCTCGACGACTTCAAGATCATCAACGACACGATGGGGCACGAGTCGGGTGACGTCTTGTTGCGAACGATCGCCGATCGCCTCGTCAGGTGCATTCCCGCCTCCTCCGGGCTGGTCGCCCGGCTGGGCGGTGACGAGTTCGCCGCCCTGCTCACCAGCAGCAACGCTGATCAGGCCGCTTCGCTCGCATCGACGATCATCGCCGATCTTCGCGAGCCGGTCGTCCTGAGCCAGTTCCACACCGTGGCCGCCTCGTGCAGCGTCGGCATCGCCCAACCAGCCGACGGCGACAACGCCTCCGCCGTCTTGCGCAACGCAGACTTCGCGATGTATCGAGCAAAGCGCAAGGGCAAGGGATTCATCGAGATCTTCGATGCGGAGCTGGAGCACGAGGTGGCGCGCACCGAGGAGTACCGGCGTGATCTCGTGTGGGCACTCAACCGCGACCAGTTCGCGCTCGTGTACCAGCCCATCGTTCGCCTGCGCGACGGTCGGCTGGTCGGCGCAGAGGCCTTGATCCGATGGAACCACCACGTGTACGGCGCGGTGGCACCAGGCGACTTCGTGGAGATCGCCGAGCAGACCGGGGTCATCATCCCCATCGGTTGGTGGTCGATCCGCCAAGCGTGCATGACTGCAGCGAGCTGGAGCGACGAGTCGTTGTTCGTCACCGTGAACGTGTCGGGGAGCCAGCTCCGGGGAGCCTCGATCGTCGAGCATGTGCGCCGTGCGCTCGACGAAAGTGGCCTCGCTGCATCGCGTCTCGTGCTGGAGATCACCGAGTCGATGCTGATCGACGACCCCGAGGGCGTGGCCGTCGAACTGGTCGGTCTCCGCACGATGGGCGTTCGCATCGCGCTCGACGACTTCGGCACGGGCTACAGCTCCCTCGCCTACGTGCAACGTCTCCCGCTCGACATCATCAAGATCGACCGGGAGTTCGTCCAGTCGCTCGGCAAGCGTGCCGACGACGCGCTCACGCGCACGATCGTGACGATGGCCCACAACCTCGGTCTCGAGACGATCGGCGAGGGCGTGGAAGAAGAATCGCAGGTGATCGGTCTGGCACAGATCGGGTGCGACTACACCCAAGGGTTTCTCGTGTCCGAACCGCTGAGCGCGTCGTCGATGGTGGCGATGCTGGACGACCTCGCGACACGAGAACGCGCCCGCGCCACCATCGATTTCGTGATCGCCGTCGATGCCGCCCCGGATCCGATCGCGCTCGTGTCCGACCCGCTCGTCGCCGGCCCGCTCGTCGCCTCAGCGGAACCCGTCGCTCCCACACCCGCTGTGGCACCAAAGCACACACCCGAGCCGGCGACCCCGGCACCCGTGCGAGCATCGGCCGACCAGCACGACCGCTCCGAGCTTCCGCGGGCGAGACGGCTCACCGGCCGAGACGAGGAACTCGCTCGCCTCCTTCGACCGCTGATCAACAGTGGTGACGGCGAGCACCGATCATCGATGGAGGGCTGACCGGCGAGCGCCGTGCACCCACCCAGGATCAGCCGCTCACGGTGGATTGGTGCTCGCTGGAACTCCACCTACCGCCGTGTCGGGCGCGATGGCCGGCTCGGCAGGCAGAAACGTCGTGCTGTCGTCGAAGCTGGAGAAGTACCCATCCTGGTACACCGGTCCGGCGACGCAGGCACGCACCGTGCCGAGATCGAGACCGCCCTGGCGCAGGCCCGTGACCGTCGTAGCGTCCGACTCGACCAGGGCCTGGCACTCGACCGTCAGCTGGTCGACTGGGGCGCCGACGAGCATCGCCTCGAGCGATGCACCATCGGTCCCGAGGACGAACCACGCCACCTGGCTGTCGAGCAGCGAACCGGATGCACGCACGGACGAGATCAGATCGATCACGATGTCGGCGAGCGTGCCGATCGGAGACACGTACCAGAGGCCGTCGATCTCGACGACCTCGATCGACGGCAGTGCCGTGAGCCCCGCTGTGCCGACGAGCGTCAGCAGGCCGAACGCGCCCACATCCGGTGCGCACGATCGCCA
This sequence comes from Actinomycetota bacterium, assembly GCA_043755475.1. Taxonomy (GTDB): domain Bacteria; phylum Actinomycetota; class Acidimicrobiia; order Acidimicrobiales; family Ilumatobacteraceae; genus VFMC01. Next base: position 9,198 of record JAYUSX010000150.1, on the reverse strand, counting down.
GGTCCGATCGTCGAGCTGTTCGAAGCCGGGGACGTCGACTGCCTGTCCGACCGCGACGTCGTCGCCGGCTTGGCCGGCCGCCGCATCCTCCTCGACGGCAACCGAGCCGCTGACGTCGACGTCGACGTTCGGCGAGGCCTCGGTGCTCGACACGCTGGCGCCTGAACCGCCGACCATGCGCTCCGGATCGAACATGGATTGCGCCCCCATACCCGACCAGGTCGTGCATCCGTCCGAACGTCGAATCGTGATGTCATCGGGTCCGTCCGACGCAGGGAGCGCCGGGAGCGGCATCACGTTGCCCGCAGCGTCGACCGACGTCTGGTTCCACTCCCCCTCCGGGAAGTCGAACGTCGTGTCGAACTCGAGCCCCTCGGTCGTGGTCGGGAACGGTACGCCGGCGTCGATCACCGATACCGATGAGCCGTCGTACGAGAACACCACCGTCGGCAACGTCGGATCGTAGAAGCCGTACACAGCCGGCTCGGGCACGGTGCCGGAAATCGTGAACGTCTCGGCGGACAAGGTGCGGCGAGCACCCTCACCTGCGACCGAGTAGCCCGCACCGCTCAACTGGAGGTCGAAACCGGATGCCCTGTAGTCGGCGATGCCGTCGGCTGATTCGCTGATGAGCAGCGGCCCGTACCGGAGCAGAACATCTCCCTCACCCGGAGCGGCGGTGGCGAATGCTCCGGGCAGATCGAGTGCGATCAGGTTCGCGAAGAACTCGTCGGCCGCGACTTCTGGCGTGTCGGCCCCCACAGCGGTGAGCGTCGTGGCGGGCAGGGCGAGGTCGGCTGCCTGACGGGCGTATTCGGCAAGGGTGAAGCTCACGCTCACGAACCAGCGACCATCTCGCTCGACCGTCGCCAGCATCGAGGGTGACACGAGTTCGTCCAGCCGGGCGGTGCGGGTCGTGAGGACCAGGTCGCCGGCGAAGGCTTCCTGCAACTGCTGACCCAGAGGGAACAGCGCAGGATCGAAGGTCCATGATGCAGAGCCGGCAGCCGCTGTGACGACGGCCAGACCGTCGCCGAGCGACTCGGTGACCAGGTCGAGTTCGGAGAACGACAGGTCGAGACCGTCCAAGCCGTCGAGGCTGAACCCCTCATCGATCAGGTTGGCCCCGACTGCTTCGGCCCGCCCTTCATCGACGGCCGTCCTCATCGCAGGGGCTTCCGCCGGATCGATCAGATCGATCATGCCCAAGATGTCCTCGTCGGCAGTCGCGGTGATGAACTCGCGCACGGCATCTTCGGGAGACGCCGCCCCCGCACTCCCGGCTCCCGACAGGGCGATGGTGGTGAACCCGATCGCTCCGGCGAGGGCTGCGATCGTGGCGCCGATACCGGCAGTGCGACGATGACGCCGATCCCGCCTCGGCCGCGAGTGGTGCAGCACCCGGATCTCGTCGAGGCTGTGCACGGTGGTCGGAGCATGATCGGCGAGCTGAACGAGACGTTGGCGCAGCAACAGCTCGAAGCCGTCGTCAGGATGCTCGTGGCGGGACAGAGGTGTCGGATCAGCCATGGGTGGTCTCGTTCCTGGTGAACATTTCGGTTGGTGGGGTGACCGTCGACTCGATGGTCGCGACGGTCTCGTCTCGAGCCGGATCTCGGGCTGGGTCTCGGGCTGGGTCTCGGGCTGGGTCTCGAGCTGGGTCGGAGATGCGGGTACGCAGATCTGCCAGACCTCGATGGACCAGCGTGCGCACGGTGGTCGGGCGACAGCCGAGAATGCCGGCGATCTCGGCTTCCGGGAGATCGCACAGGTACCGCAGAACGATCGCCGTGCGTTGCCGAACGGGCAATGCGTGCAGGGCATCGCGCAGTTCGATGATCCCGGTGTCGAGGACGATCTCCGGGGAACGATCGAGCCGTGGGGCTCGTGCGATCCGTCGATGGATCGAGCGGCACTGGTTCACCACGGCGACACGTAGGTACGCAGCCGGGTTGTCCAGTTCGGCGATGCGCGGGCCCACTCGGCAGAAGACGTCGTGCACGACGTCTTCGGCCGCAGCGCCCGACCCGGTGAGCACGAAGGCGACCCGGAGGAGATCGCGGTACGCCATCGCATAGACGCTCTCGGCGCCAGCCCAGTTCACCCGTTCCATCGTGTCACCCCTCTCCGGTCGGTGCGCCGCTTGCCGCTCGCTGCGCATGTCGCTACATCTTCCACGCACGACGACCCCGAACCGTTGCAGCCGTCGAGAAGAAATCATCGGCGGCCGAGGGCGACCATCAGGTCGCGGTCGAGGGCCTACGTTCTTGTGTCGAGCAGCCGTGACGGCGTGAGCCCGACGAACGAGGCGCGCACCCAACCGAACACATCGACGACCAGGTCGGTGGCAGCCGAGCTGAACACACACACAGTGCCATCGCTGCCGGGGCCGACGATGACGAGGTTCGCCCGGTTCGCTCCAGATGTGACGTTCAGGTTCGACGCCGTCGGCCGAGGGGCATCACAGGCGTAGGCGGTGAGGAACCCCGCGGAACCAGGGTTCACCGCGGTGAGGTTGAGCACCACGCCGCTTGCATTGGTGGGCACGCCCGACCGACCGCTCACGGGCACCCTCACAACCCCGCCGGCAGCGACCCGTGACCCCGCAGCATCCCTCGTGTCGAGCACCCGGTCGGCGGCGACCACACCGATGTCGGCTGCGGCATCGAACGACCCGAACAGGTCGACCAGCAGATGCGTGGCCACGTTCGACACCACGCACACTCGTCCCGTCGCGTCGGTCTGCGTGATCACCAGGTTGGGGGCCGTCGCTCCGGCGTCGACGTTCACGTTCGACGTGGTGCCGAGCGGACGATCGCACGGACCCACACTCACGAAGCCTGCTGCGGCAGCATCGGTGGCGGTCACCGAGAGGGCGACCGCTCGAGCACCGGCCGGCACCCCTGCCGCTGCCCCAACGTCCACGACGAGCGTCGTGCCTGGCACCTGACGTGCCGCATTCGCCGGCTCACGAGTGTCCGCAAGACGGACCGGAGTGACCGGGGTGAACCCACTCCCTGCGGGGAAGGTCCCGGTGACGTCGACGATCACGTTGGTTCGCTCGCTGTTGGCGATGCAGATCTCACCGCTCGCCCCGATCGGCACGATGGCGGCCGCGGCCACCGCCTGGTCGCGCACGAAGTTGGCATTGCTCGCCACCGGTTGGGGCACGTCGCACGGGAAGGCCGTCAAGAAGCCGCCAGCCCGTGGATTCGCGACCGTGAGGTTCACGGCTACCGCGGTCGCGTCAGCGGGCACCCCGCTCACACCGCGCACCATCACCCTGGTGACGCTGTTACGGGCCGGCAGGTTCGCTGTCGCCAGCACGGTGTCGCGCACGAGTTCGCTGTAGACACGGGCGCCTACGGTGTTCAAGTGGATCGCGTCGTAGGTGATGTCGGAACGGTCGGCGGCGCCCGTCCAGTCCACGAGGATCAGATCCGAGTGACGCTTCACCGCTGCCTCGAGACGGCGGTTCACTTCCGGGAAGTACCAGAAGTAGGGCTGCACCTGCCGCCATGCCGACGGCGTGACGAACTGCGACTTCACCTCCCGCAGGGTCACCCAGTAGATCCGTTTCACGCCCGCCTCGCGCAGCGCGCCCATCATCGAGTCGACCGAGCGATCGAACCGTGCGGGGTCCCAGTACGGGTAGTTGTGGCCACCGGCGACGATCGCCACGTCGCCGAACACCGACGGATCGCTGGCCATCCGGGCACGAACGTGCTTCGACTCGAGTTGCTCGACGAACAGGGCAGGCGTGCCGTCGACCGTCACCTGCCAGTCGGGACCGAACGCCACAGGCATGGCCGATCTCGCTCCGAGCCCCACCGACTCCGTCACCATGTAGATCCGCCGATCGCGCGGCACGACCTCGGCTCGACCGGCCACGGGCTCGGCGGCCGCCGTGGACGTCGGGAGCACCGACACCGGCAGGGACGACGCCACCGCAGCCATGAGCGTCGGCAGCACGACGGCGACGATCATCCGTCGCGCCCGAGTCACGGAGCCCACCACCCCGTGGTGTCGAACACGACCTGCGACGCCACCGACGACCGCACGCAGAGCCGGCCCGCCGGCGCGAGGCCCACCGTGACGGAGTTCGCCAAGACCCCGGCTCGCGGGCCGTTCACGTTCGACGTCGGCGGCACATCGCCACACCCGAACGCGGTCAGGAATCCGGCTCCAGCGGGAGCGACCATCGTGAGCGTTCCGGTGACCGCCGCCGCGCCCGGCGGGGCCACACGCACGTCGGTCGTCTGCCCGCCACCGTGAACGGGGAGCCATCCCCCCGTGCCGTCGCGGGTGTCATAGGTGCGCGTCGGCACGGCCGACGTGAACGCAAGGGCCCCGGTCGGGGCGAACACGCCGGTGAGGTCGACGACGATGTCGACGTCGGCCTGCACGTTGGAGAACACGCAGACGTCGCCGCCGTCGCCCAGTGGCACGTATGCCGCTCCCGCCACCGTCTCGGCAGTGCCGAAGTTGAGGTTCGACACGACGGGCACCGGGCCGCCACATGGGTACGCGGTCAGAAAGCCGCCCCGCGAAGCGCCGGTCGCGGTGAGGTTGAGCGCCACGGCGGTGGCGTCGGACGAGGCGGGGAGCGGAACGTCGAGCCGCAGCACCGAGGGCCGACCCGTCTGGCGGGTGTCGGCAAGGCGCTCGGGTGTTCGTGGCGTGAGGCGCGACGCCTCGGAGACGAACACTCCTTGCAGATCGACCACCACGTCGGAGGAAGCCGATGTGAACACGCACAGGCGGCGGTCGGCGGTCAAGGGCAGCACCGCGAGCGCGCCGCGACTCGTGCGCGCTGCGTAGTTCGCACTCGACACGGTCGGCACGGTGGACGCACAGGGATGGCCGGTCAGGAATCCCGCGGCTGCCGGGTCGACCGCGGTGAGGTTCACCGCGACGGCAGTGGCACCGACCGGCACGTGCGACGCCAGATCGATCACGACCTGGCCGCCGCCGGACACCCGACCACCCGCCACGTCGCGGGTGTCGAGCAGTCTGACGGGCGGAAGGGGCAGGTACTCGGCAGCGGGTCCCGACGCGATCGGCAGCGCCGCGTCGGAGCCGCGGCGCTCGCCGAGCGCCAGCTGGCCGGTGATGCTCTCGGCCATCAACGCCGACCGCCGGCGATACTCCACCGCATCGCGGAGGTGGATCGCATCCCACGACAGGGCAATGCCTGCTGCCGCCTGTACAGACGGCCAGTCCCACAGGCGGAGATTCGATCGCTCGGCGCCCACCAGCTCGAGCGCGGCGTTGTACGCATCGGCCTCCGCCTGCAGGGTGTACAGCCGGGTGATCTTGCTCCACCACACGGTCTTGGTCGGCCCGATCGCATCCATCACGTACCGGATCGAGTCGGCATTGCACGTCACGTTCGCTCTGCAGAAGCCGACGTCGTTGTTGCCGAGGTTGACCGCGACGTTCGGCGCGTCCCATCCTTCGGCTCGCCACCAACCGATCCAGTTGGCCACGGAGAAACGGCTGCCGCTCGGCTGGAAGTTGCCGGCGCTGTACCCGAGTCCCGCTCGAAAGCGGATCGGCCCCCAACCCGCTGCAGCAAGGTTGGTCGGCAACGACGGCTCGATCGCCGCGCCCACCAGCACGGAATCGCCGATCACGGAGATGGCGCCCAGAGGCCCTGCGGCGCTGATCTGGAACGACTCCTCTCCCCCTGCCGCATCGACCGAGCCCGAACTGACCACCGCGGCTCCGATCAGGCCGGCCCCGACGACTCCGGCCACGCCGACCACGACGGAGCTGGCCCACACGGCCACGACCACGACCGTGCCGAACGCCGACCTCCACCGGCCAGGTCTTGCGGGCGCTCCGGTCGTTGCGGACGCTGAGCGCCCGACGTGAACGGCCGGCAAGCGTCGAAGGGGCACGGGGCGACGATAGCCGGGGCACGGCCGCCGGCTCCGTAGGATGGCACACGGCATGAACCGCCCCCGGATGGTCCACCAACCCGCGCTCGACGGCATTCGTGCCGTGTCCGTGCTCGCGGTCCTGCTCTTCCACGGTGAGGTCGCCGGATTCGGTGGTGGGTACGTGGGCGTGTCGGTGTTCTTCACGCTCTCGGGGTTCTTGATCACCAGCCTGCTCATCGCCGAGCACGACGTCACCGACCGAATCGACGTGTCGGGGTTCTACGTTCGACGCGCGAAGCGCCTCCTGCCGGCAAGCCTGTTGTGTATCGCGATCATCGCGATCCTGTCGACCACCACCGACTGGTTCGCCGGAGTCGCCACGCTTCGTCGCGATCTCGTGGGCGCGCTGTTCCAGGTGTCGAACTGGGTGTTCCTGGCCGGAGACGGCTCGTATCAACAGCTGTTCGCCGATGCCGCCGGGCAGGCGTCACCGCTCGAGCACTACTGGTCGCTCGCGATCGAGGAGCAGTTCTACTGGGTGTGGCCGGTGGCGTTCCTGGGAATCGCGCGACTCGGCCGCACCCATCGAGGGCGAACCATCATCGTGGCCACGATCACGGCGGTGTTCGCGGCCGCCGCTCCGGTGATCGCCGCCGTGTGGGGGCCCGACGCCGCCTATTGGGCGACACCAGCGCGGGCTGCCGAGATCCTCGTCGGCGCGTTGGCCGCGTTCTTGGTCGCCGGCCGCAGCTTGTCGCCGCGTTGGCAGCTCGTCGCGCCGGCCACGCTCGCCGCGCTGGGCGCCACCTTCGTCGCCTTCCCCTCCGTCGGCGGGCCGGCCTATCGCGGCGCGCTGCCTCTCGTCGGAGTGGTGAGCGCACTCTTGATCGTCGGGCTGCAGGTGCCAGGTCCGGTTCGCACCGCCCTGTCGATCGCGCCGCTGGCATGGCTCGGCCGCATCAGCTACGGCGTGTACCTGTACCACTGGCCGGTGTTCGTCGTGATCGACGCCCCACGTGTCGACCTCGACGCCGTCCCCCTGCTCGCACTACGGCTCGCTCTCACGATCGCGCTCGCACAGCTGAGCTTCTCCCTGTTCGAGCGACCCGTCCGCAACGGACTCATCCGCCGGCCACGCGAGATCGGCGCGATCGCGCTCGGTGCCACGGCCGCAGTGGCAGCCACGGCGCTGCTGGTCGTCCCTACCGGCACGGGCGACTACTGGGGCCGCAGCGAGACCGCCGCTGCAGCGGCGATCGACCCGGTCGTCGACGGCGCACTCCCTCCACTGGTCGGAGCGACCGATGCCGATCCCACTCCCGCATCGACGCTGCCGTCGTCGCCCGCGTCCGGCAGTATCGATCCGAGCTCCGACGACGCGACCGCGGCCACTGCCTCGACCTCGTCGGCGCCCGACACGGCGCCGTCGTCCACCACGACCACCCTCGTGCCGATCCCCGCGCTCTCTCGTCCGATGCGGGTGGTGGTCGCAGGCGATTCGACGGCGGAGGCCACGGGGCTCGGGCTCGCCCAATGGGCGATCGAGAACCCTCCACTCGCGCAGGTGTCGATCCTGGCCGAGAAGGGCTGTGGTTTCGTGCGGGGCGGCGAGTTCATGGTGCAGGAGTGGACGGCGGTCGACCCGCGGTGCGACCGGTGGGTCGAGACCGGGCTGGCAGAACAGGTTCGAGGTCTCGCCCCCGACGTCGTGATGCTGCTCACCACGTCGTGGGACGTGCTCGATCGTCGCTGGGCAGCAGATGAGTCGCTCTCTCCTGTCGATCCGGCCTACGCGCGACGAATCCACGACGACTTCGCGATCATCACGCAACGCCTCCTCGACGCTGGTGCAGCTCGCGTGGTCTGGGTTCGTGAGCCGATCCCGAACGTGTTCTGGTGGAGCTCGGGGCAGACCCAGGAGGATCCGGCTCGACACGAGATCCTCTACCAGGCGATGGACGAGATCGCCGCCGCATCAGGCGGCACGGTGACCGTGGTCGACCTGCCCACGTGGCTCGACGAGCAACAGCTCACGACGGATCGCGACGCCCGACCCGACGGCGTGCACTGGTCGCCGGATTCGTCGGCGCGGATCGCTCGCGACTTCCTGGGTGAGCAGTTGCTGCGCGCCGCTCTCGACATCTGACGAGCAATCGCCACCGACAGCTGCACCGGGTGTCTGATGGCACGGGTTCGGACTCCGCGTGCGCACCTATGATCCCCACATGGTGACCGATGGGGGGACCAGCATGGGGACGGACGCGATAACCGGCATGGGTGATGGCGCGACGCCACAGCTCGTGCTTCGTGTCTCGGGACGTTCCACTCGTGTCGAGTTGCGTGGAGACCCTGGTGCCCCATTGAGCGTCGAGGGTGGCGATGTCACGCATCGCGCGGACGGCAGCGTCGACATCGCACCGCGCTCCAGCACCGTCAGGATCATCTGCCCCGAGCACGCTCAGGTCGTGCTCAGCACGGCCTCGGGGAACGTCAGCGTGCGCGGGCACGTCGCCGATGTGAAGGTGATCACCCAGAGCGGTTCCGTCGTCATCGAACGAGCCGTCGACGCCGACGTGCGCACCATGTCGGGCAAGGTGGCGATCGAGTCGTGCATCCACTCGTGCCGCGTGGTCACCAAGAGCGGACGAGTGTCGGTCGGCAGGGCGCACGACATCGGCATCTCGACCGCGTCAGCCCAAGTCGACGTCGGCAGAGCCACCATCGCCGCCGTCCAGACCATCAGCGGTGCGGTGTCGCTCGGGTGCGAACTGTTCGCCCGAGTCCTGGCCTGCACGATGAGCGGCACGGTCGACATCACGGTGCCAGAGGGCTCTCCTGCCATCATGCGGCTCACGTCGACCACCGGACGCATCCGCCGTGACGTGCCCAGCGGTGAAGGTGCCACGCTCGACGTCCGGACGATGTCCGGCGCGATCCGGGTCGCCTCGCAATGACCGCTCCGGCCGGCGAACCGGCTGGAGCGATCGTCTTCACCGACATCGTCGGGTTCACCGAGCTCACCGACCTGCATGGCGACGACGCTGCACTGGCCCTGGTCGACGAGCAGTTGACGATCGTCCGCCACGCGTTGCCCAGCAGAGCTCGCATCGTGAAGGAGCTCGGCGATGGTCTGATGCTGTGGTTCGACGACGCCGCCGATGCCATGGTGACGGCGCTGCACCTGCAGCGACACTTCACCACCGCATGCGTCGACGAAATGCCCCTGTGGGTGCGCATCGGCATCCACTGGGGTGCGCCGAAGCGGCGAGGCGACGACATCATCGGGCGCGATGTCAACCTTGCGTCGCGAGTC